>NZ_JBVVQE010000069.1:0-36516 GCF_055811435.1 Mesorhizobium sp. WSM4837 | reverse complement strand
GCCGATGCGAGGTGAACTGCCGGAACCCGCCCGAGGTAAACGGGGAGCAGAGGCCTCCGCATATCATCATCATGCGAGTATGCCTGCGGCCCGCATGGTCATCTCTATCCGCAAGCGCGCGGCCTCGACATGGCCGATGCCGGCACCGTCGAACCGGACGGGGTACGTCGCCAGCCCGTCCGCAGAGCGGACCTGTGCGCCAGCATCGGCACCGACCGTCACGAATGAGATCTCGTAGGGAGTCCAGTGCTCGGCGATATGCTGCTCGACCTGCCCTTTTCCGGCGGCCTCGACGATGCGGACCTGGTCGACGCTGTAGCCAACCGACACGTTCTTCACGATCTGATCGGCAACCATCGCGAACATCCGATCCGCGGCGGCATCTATGCCAGCCTTCGGGAACCGAACGCTGGCCCGTCCTTCCGTGCCCGCGATCCAGGCGCGCTCGACCACGGCGACCTGGGATGAGGTCGACCATGCGGCGTGGCTGTCGAGAACAGGCGCGCCAGCGTTTAGACGGGTGAGGTCGATCGCCTCACGGCTAACAACGAGGATCTCGTCGAATGGAATGGCGGTGTCCCATCCCGTGTACTTCCGGCGCCGAACGGTAGCGCCAGTTGTGAAGACGATCTGTACCGTGCGCGCCTCGACATCGATCGCGCTGGTACCGATCGGCTGCAACCTGGTCTGTAGCGGCAGCGTATCCGGCAGGCGGCGAGTGGCGACGGAAAGTGTTCGACTTGCAGGCCCTTCCTCGATGATCCTGCGGACGTCATCACCGGTGATCGTCTCGCGCACCAACAACTCGGCGGCGACGCGTTCGATCAGCGGCCAGTTTTCGCCGACCAATGCCTTGGCACGGGCGACGACACGGATGTTCGCATCGACCTTTTCGCGGCCGGTCGGCGCTCTGCCGAATTGTTCGTAGAAGTAGTTGCTGATCGCCGAGTCGATATCATAGCGATCAACTAGGGCGCCGCGCATCGCCTCGTCGAAACCGACCAGTTGACACGAAGCATGTTCACCGGCGGCGGCGATGATCGCAGTTGCATAGGGGGCCGTCATCCTGGAAACTTGGCAGGAACCATCGGCGCCGCCTCGGGCGAGCGACGGCTTGATCGTCACGTCGCCGACGGCCGCGCCCACGCGAATGGCGATGACGGCGTGGGCGGCCTCGTGGTGGGCCGTATCGCGGAGCTGATCGGCCGACTGAGATGAGGATGTAGAGACCATTTTCATGATGCCACCTCGGACGCCGCCGCATACGCCAGGCTGAAGAGTTCCTCCGCCTCGGCGTCGTCGATGACGTTCTCCTCGACACGCTGGAACGGTTCGCCCCTGGTATCGGTGGGCTTGCTGTCGAGCGCGAGGCGCGCCGCGGCGACGGCATCGAGCACCTGCGGCTGCCGGCTGCCCATCTCATAGGCGACGCCATCCGGGCCCGCGGGACGCCAGAAGTCGGCTTGGCCGGCGAAAAGTCCTGGCAGTCTGATGGCGGCCGATAGTGGCGTCGGAGTCATGCCCTGCTTAGCGTCCCGATAGGTGGCGCGGCGGACCTTTTTCAGTTGAACTTGGTGCTGCTTGCCGCCGCCGGTCTCGAGCGTTCCGGTGATGCCGTCCTTCGTTTTCACGTCGCCGACGTACCGTTCCTCGACCTCGCCCCATGCGCCGACATAGAACCATTTTGCGGTCGCGGTCTCGTCGACGAGCTTGCGTGGCTCTTCCGCAAGTGCCCGCACTGCCCGCTCTGGAGACAGCAACGGCTTTTCGCCGATCGGAAGCGCTGCGTTTACCGCATTGACGGCGATCTCGGCGGCGGCGACTGTATCGATCAGATCGACAAGCCGTCTGGCGAGATCCGGATAATCTCGCTTCAGCTTCGTCATGGCCGCCGCGCTCGCCTTCCTTGCATCGTCGAAGCGTTGCCGCCGTTCGGCCTCGATTTCTTCGTCGCGGATGGCGGCCAAGCGCTTCTCCGTTTCGGCGCGGAGTGCGCCGACGCGATCGCAGTTTCTATTCGCGGCGACGATCTCGGCGTCGATCGCAGCGATCTCGGCGTCGGTTGCGGTCGCGAGCATGGCGCGGCGCTTTGCCTCGAGAGCGTCGACGGCATCTTCGGCCGAGGAGAGGTCAAGCCGCTGCAGCGCGGCCTCGAGGTCGGCTTTCGCCGACTTCGGTCGGGCGAGCATCGAAATGAATTTTGATAGAGCGTCCATGGCAATCCTCGTTTCGACGAGGAATCTACGGCCTGGCGCGGCGCCGTGGGAAGACTATGAAATCTGCACAAATCTGCACGCCAAAGCCGCAGAAATCCGGCAAAGCTGCAAAAATGCAGATTTCACCGATGGCGCGCCGCCACCTCGAGGAGGCGCTGTTTCGAGACTTCGAATCGACCGCCGCTTCGCCGGCGTCCAATGCCATACTTGCGGATCCACCGGACAATTGTGGTGGTGTCGCGGTCTACCATCGCCGCGGCCTGCTTTGGCGAAATCCACGGCCCGTCGACGTCATCGGCAGACTTATCCGGCTCACTCATCCTGGCCAGCATCGCGCGCAACCGGACGACATCGGCCTCTGCGAGCTCGAGCTCATGCTCGATCACGGCCCGGGCGGCGGCTTTCATCAATGATCGTCCTCGCACCGGCGCCGGCGAAGCGCTGCATCGAGGACGCCGGCGACCAAATCACCGGCGGCCGATCGGCCTGACCTGGTTACTTCGTCGAGCTCGGCCTGCAGACGGTCAAGCGGCATCCGTTGGGCACGTTCGGCGAGCTCGCCGAGCGCATGGTCGACGAGGTGGATAGCGAGCCTGGCCGGGGTCATTCGCCGGCCTCGCGCGCGGAGTGTTCTATCTTAGACGCCGCGCCGTACTGGTAGAGCTCGTGTTCACGGATCACCAATGACGCATCGACGGCGCATAGGCCGAAGAGCCTTCTAACCGAAATAAACGAGCTTTCCGTGCGATGATCCGACGGTGTTTCCGCAAGCCAGAGAGACGCAAGCCGGCGTCGTTCAGGTCTATCTGCGAAGCAAGGGAGTCTTTTTGAGCCTCGACGAATTCGATAGGCTTTCATGCAGCGTCCCCGCGCTCGCTCCACAGGATCTTCCAGATGATCTGCCGCCGGATTTCCAGCGCCGCACGCTCGATCGCTGCAGGATCGATGCCGAGGATCATGGGCATACCCCGTCGCCGATGTATTCCTCAGCAAGGCGCCTCAACCATAGCGCTTGTTTGGGCGTCAACTCGAACGTCTGTTCGAAGTTGGCGAGGCGTTGCATATCGCGAACGAAGCGAGATTCAGCGTCTCGGAGTTCGCACTGATCTTCATCCAGGAGGCGAGCGCATGTCGCCAGAACCGCATCAGCCCGGTACGTCATGCAGCACCATCCTGTGGTCTGTGGGCCAAATGCAGCCGATGAAGTTCTCGGCGGACGTTGCTCGTGAATTTCAGTGCCGCATGGTGAGCTGTTACGGCATCAACGCCACGATCGAACAAGCGCTTGTAGAAGCGGCCGTCCTCCTTGCGGATCTGTAGTTTTCGATCGTCGGCAGGATTCTTGAAAAGTCGCTTTGCAGTCTCGCAAGCCTCGTGCTTCACCCAGCTCGGCAGACAGATGACGGTCGCGGGTGGCCGGGTCGGCTTCGAAGGCTGCCATTCGAAAAGGTCAAGCTGCATCGGAGTCACCCTCGATGTCGTTGCTGTCTTGATCCCATGCGATCAGATCCTCTACGACGCGGCCGTTTGGGCCGATTGGGCCTGTCAGATAGAGCCCATCGTCGTGGCACCGAAACTGGATAAACGTGGTCCCACCACTGCTCGTGATGGAAGTGACGGTGCAGGGTCCAATGGAGTCGAGCTCAACATCTTCCTGGACGCTATATCGGTGTGTCGGGGACGCGTGCGGAGCACTAGCGTCCCCCCTGGCATCACCTTTCAACGTAGAGCGCGAGTTACCGTCGAAGGTAGATCTCGACGATGATGTGTGAGAACGATGCATATCGTTCTCACTCTCAGACTCTTCTACTCTATGACTCTTGTATACGTCCGTATCGGAGGCCTGTTGATTTTGTTCGTTTTTTCCCCAACGCCCTTTGATATTTTTCTTCGCCACCTCGCTGCGATTTTTCCTGTGCTCGAACTCAACCTGCATCGCGTCGGACCAGAGTTTCCCGTCGGCCGTTCTCGTTAGCCGTCCGTCTGTAACCAACATGTCGATGGCGCGCCTCACGGTCGCCTTGTCGGCTCCGCACAGGCGAGCAAGGCGCGCGTGATCTTCCGGAATCGGCTCCATGCGCTCATGCATGTGGATCCACAGCTCAATCAGGACACCCTTCTCCGCTGCCTTCAAATGGCGGGTCGCTGAGATCCAATATGCGACGTGAAAGCGAAACCACGCCGCCGGCGTTCTGCTTGTTTTCTCCTCGGCCAATGGGTATCTTTCGGGTGTAACCGCTTCCTGATCCGCCGCGCCCTCGACTGGCTTCGAGGCGCGGCTTTCTCGTTTCAGGGCGGCCGTCACGATCGCGCGTCCTTCTCGTTTTCATAGGCCTCAATCGGCAGGAACGGACGCTGCCCCTGGGCAACCTGCACCGCGGCGGGATCGGACACCCGGACCCGGTTGGCCCAGCCGCGCCCGCGATGCGGCGGGCAGTGCTTCAGAGGTTTGAACCCGATCGCCTCGTCCGCGGTTGTGCATTGGAATTCGGCGCCACAGGCTGGGCAGTTCGACCGCCAGACCGACAACGTCGTCTCGCTTCCGTCTTTGCGCGTCCACGGCTCACGGCCGATTCTGACGTAGTGCTGGCCGCGGTACTCGACCTTGTCCATGTGGGCTTCCGGTCTCATGCGCGCGCCGTCGCCTCCTCCCGGCGGTGCGGGCTCGCCTCGCGCAAGATCGCGACGGCTTCGATCGGGCCGACGTCGAACCGCCGACGGATCGTCGGGACCAATGGTCGCGGTGCGGTCGACCAGTTCTCTCGTAGCCACGCGACGGCGCCGGCGTGCTCGGCGGGCGAGAGTGGCGCGGTCATGCGACGTTCGGCTCTCCCAGCACGGCGGCGAGCAGCTTGCGCCGGGATGCGACCCATCTGCTCCCAATTTTCTTTGCCGGCAATTGCCCAGTGGTGAGAAGGTGGAAGGTCGTCCGCTGCTCCCGTCCGATGACTTTGGCGATATTTGCGACCTCCCAGACGATGTCTGAGGATTCCAATTCGTCTTCCAATTTGCCGCTCCTATGGCTGAATCAAATCACGGTGATGTAAATTACGGTGATTTGGTTGCACGTCAACCGAATTGAAATTACAGTGATTTCACTACTGACAAGCGGATGACCAAATGACGAATGGCAGACCAGGTCGCGGCGCGGATCAATTTCCGCTACGTCTTCCCCCAGGACTACGGGATCGGATCAAGGCTCATGCAGACGCGCAGGGCCGATCGATGAATGCCGAGATCGTGCGCATTCTGGAGCGTGAGTTCCCGGAACCGTGGACCCTCGAGGAGCGAGTCGACCAGCTGCACGGCCTTCTCACGATGCTCGGCCAAGCGGCACCGAAGGAATCGGCCGACGAGATCATCAGACATGTGCACGAGACACTGACCGCGATCGCCACCGGGCGAACGACCGACGTCGACGAGGACACGCGGGGCGAGATCCTCCACGGGCTGGCCCGATGGGAACGCGCCCTGAAGGACTCGGAAGATCAAGGAATTCCGGCTTTCTTTCTCCAACATCGGACGTAAGCAGATGTCGATTCGCAAGCGCACATGGACGACCTCGAAGGGTGAAGCCAAATCAGCCTGGATCGTCAACTATGCGGACGTCCAAGGGCGCCGCCGGCTGAAGACATTCACCAAGAAAAAGGATGCCGACCAGTTCGCCGCAACGGCCAAGGTCGAGGTCAGAGAAGGTGTGCACGTCGCCGACAGCGAGAGCGTAACCGTTAAGGCCGCCGGGAAATTCTGGATCGCGACCGCGACCGCCGCCGGGCTGGAGCGCGGGACGATCGTCCAATACTGCCAGCACCTCGGGATCCACATCGAGCCGGCGATCGGCGAGATGCTGCTTTCCAAGCTGACGGTCCCGGTGGTGAGAGCTTTCGAGGATCAGCTGCGCGCCAACGGCGTTTCCTCATCGATGGTGCGCAAGGTGCTCACGAGCCTCGGGTCACTGCTTGCCGATTCCCAGGAGCGCGGCCTGGTGATCCGCAACGCGGTCCGTGAGAAGAGCCGCGCCCGCCAGAAGGGCAAAGATCGGCGGCAGGAGAGGCGCCACAAAGGCAAGCTGAAGGTCGGCGTCGATATTCCTACGCGCGAGGAGATCAAGGCGCTTGTCGGCGCACTTATCGGCCGCTGGCGGGCTGTCCTGCTGACGGCCATATTCACAGGTCTGCGCGCCTCAGAGCTGCGCGGCTTGCGGTGGGTCGACGTGGATCTCGATCGCAGGGAAATTCACGTGCGCCAGCGCGCCGATCGCTTTAACGATATCGGCCGGCCGAAGTCTGAGGCCGGAGAGCGAACCGTCCCAATGCCGCCGATCGTGGCGAACACATTGCGGGAATGGCGCCTAGCTTGCCCCAGGCCGCGGACTGGAGAGAAGGAAGCCGACGACGCTTGGCTGGTCGAGGAGATGCGACCCGAGCAGCTCGTGTTTCCGAACGGTCAGGGGAAGGTCGAATCCCTGTCCAACATCATGCAGCGCGGCTTCCTGCCGGCCCAAGTCGCGGCTGGCGTGGCGATCGACGCTGGCGAGAAGGATAGCGAAGGCCTCCAGATCATGCGAGCCAAGTACACCGGCCTGCACGCGCTAAGGCATTTCTATGCTTCATGGCTGATCAACCGGCGGGAGGACGGCGGCTTGGGGTTGCCGGCGAAGATGGTCCAGGAGCGTCTCGGGCATAGCTCGATCACGCTCACCATGGACACCTACGGTCACTTGTTCCCGCGCGCCGATGACGCCGCGGAACTGGCTAGCGCCGAGGCGGCTCTGCTGCAGTGACTGCGACATGAACGCGACATGGACCAGGCAAAGCCTTGCGCTACAAGGATTGTAGGAAGTTTCCTAATCTGTAGGTCACAGGTTCGATTCCTGTCGGGATCACCACGCTTTTCAATTACTTAGCGAGCCATCGCCGTAACCGGGGCAAAACCGGTGGCGGACGCGGCGTTATAACTCGGGTGTATCGGGTTAGAGCGGGTGGCGGTTTGGCGGGCGGCGTGATTCTGTCGGGCTATGGCGAAGCCACCGCGGGCAGCATGAGCGGATTTTTCACGACCATAGCCGTGGCAAGAGCGAAAACCAGAAGCAGCACTGAATTAGGACGAGGCCGCTGCCACCGATCAGCAACGGCACCACCAGCGCCTGCGGCATCGGAGAGACGCTTTCGCGGACGTTGCAATAGGCCCGAGCAGTGCAATTCGGATGCTTACGCCCGATGTGGCGAGCGGTCCGGCCGGCTATCTGTGGCCATCATAAGATTGCCGCGGCAAGTGACTAGCGGAACAGATATTTTGATACCTCTGGATTGCCTCGTCGCCACATAACGTTATCCAGGAAGTAGTGGTGCACGTTGATGAATATCCACGCTATGAAGAGGAACAGCGACGAGCCGAGCACCTCTTTATTATACGGAATCAAAGCAGACAACGCGATCGGGACCAGCCAGAAACCGAGAATCCCAAGAATACTGCCAATGATGATAAAGCCCAGCACTCGCAACCTATACATCGGGCCAATAATGGACAGGACCTTGAATTCGGGTTCTATAACAGCATCTGAACGGTCGAGCTCTACATTGGTCTGATAACGCCAGACCACCGCCAGGTACTGCAACGAATGGAGCGCCGGCACCACAAGCAACCAGAGCGGGTTTATCCTCACAAATAGAATCCAGGCGTATAGAGACACGACGTAAGCGACGACGCCGTTGTACGGTAGCGTGCCACCATGCTTGCGCCAGCGATTGATCAGCATCACGACCGTGGCTGCCGTGGAAGCAGCGGCGGCAAATACGGCAATATTGGTGACCCATGAGGGGGCGGCAAATGTGTAGTAGTCCAAGCCCCAGAATTGCCTTTCGGTGATCACCGCGTTTGTCTGAAGCCAAGCGAACAGCCATACGGCATAGCCGTTGAACAGCAGCACTTTCTTGTCTTGCTCGTTGAAGAACCTGCGCTTCAATACGGCGTCCACCATCAGCATGCCGTAGCCTTGCTTGACATAGTGCCAGCCCACAAAAAAGGCCATCGCATTGCCAGCATACCCCAGCAGGCGCGCATTCCCCGCTATTGAACCGTAAGCAAAAAAACCGCCCATGATCAGCGGGACGACAATGCCCGCGAAAATGTAACGGACCTGAAGGTTCTTGTCATATCCGTCTCCGCGCACCTTCCGCCCGAAATTGCGATAGAAAAGTTGATACGAGTGGGCAAAGTGCGGATGGTTTATCAGATGAGCCAGCAACAACATCGTTGCGCCCACGAAACCTTCGTATTTAAGAGGGACAAAAAACAAGACCGGCAGGATGAGGAACGCGCTCCCGCCAAGCATGAGAAAGTCAGCGACCGGACCAAAAAGATACTTCTGTGGGGCCGCAGCGAGAGGAACCGCATCCGCCGAAAGGTGAAGTGCCATATTTATGCCCCTTGGGGAAACTCATTTAACAAGCCCGTCGTTTCCTAACGGTTAACGTGAAACGGTTGTGATCACGATAATTGTTGGTCGTTCCATCGCTGCGGCATTCTTCTTCTTATGCCCGTCGCGATAGCGTTCCAGGCAAAGCGCATTGTGGGATTCGCAATCGCGTGCATGCCGACGATCTCGTCGGCATGCGCCAACCCGAACGCGATGGCGATCTCATCTCGATAGCCCTGGATTGCTGCCGCCGCCGAAGGAGTAAGTCGGCGCGCTCCACAGGCTCAGGGGTACGGCAGCGGTGACAACTGCCCTGACGCCACTGTCGCCATGATCCCATACCCAAATGGGTCATGCGCGGCCCATGGAACCACTCTATTATCGATGAGGGGTAGCTTGCTGCGAGCAAAATCGCACTTGGCAATTGGTGGGGCAGGGGGAAACTACGATCATTCCTACGACCGCGCTGATGTCAAAGCTCAGTGGGCGGCGAGCGAATGCCTCAGGCCTTGCTTCATGCTGGAGGGCAACATGCGCGCCTCTTTTCGACGTATGTTCATCAATCTGGATCGAGTACTCCTTAAGCTCGCGTCAGCTGTACTTCTCTTTTGCGCGTGGAGCGGGGATATCCATGCCGGAGAGTTCAAGAAAACGAATTGCTGGTTCGAGGTTCCGCGCGACCGTGGTATGACGTGCGGGACTCTCAATGTCCCTGAAAACCGCAAGAAAGCTTCTGGGACCGAAATCACTCTATCGGTGGTGGTCTTCGAACCTGACCGCGAGCGGCATGAGCCCATTGTGTTTCTCACGGGCGGGCCTGGCCAGCCCACCGATATTGGCGACAGGGAAGACATCGAGGCATGGTGGCAGTTCATAAGTGATCAAAATTGGATGATCGGGCGCCGAGTGGTCGTGGTCGACCAACGAGGGATAGGCAAGTCAATTCCCAGGCTCAGCTGTTCGCGATACTTCAAGGCCGATCATTGGAACTCCATTTCGCTAAGCGTCGATGCTGAGATCAGCTTTGACAAGCTCATGAGAGATGAGGTGGTCGCGTGCCGAAGCGCGCTGATAGCAAAGGGCATTGACCTCTTCGCTTACAACACCACCGAAAATGCAGCAGACGTCAACGACGTTCGCAAGGCTCTTGGCATAAAGAAGTGGGTACTCTACGGCGTCTCTTACGGCACAAGAGTTGCGTTGGAAGTGATGAACGAGCATCCAGAGGGCGTCTCGGCGAGTATCCTGGATTCCGTTCTTCCTCTTGATATCGACCACCTCAAGGAAGATGGGCGAAATCTGGATCGTTCTTTGCGCCTGCTGGAACGAGATTGCCAAAAATCGAAAATTGCATGCGCGGACTGGGAGACGCGGTGCGAGCGATCGTAAAGCAATTGGACAAACAACCGGTGCTTTTGCGGAGCGCAGACAAAGAAAACGCGCCCGCGCAGTACAGATATGTCTCTGGCGCAGATTTTCTCGAGATTATATTCGGGTCGTTATATGATCGCTACGCTATCGAAAATATGCCGACGTTAATCGAGAGGACATACAAAAACGATTTTAGACCGCTTGCGGATATGGTCTTTGAAGAAGACGATATCGAGATTTCGCAAGGCATGGATTTTTCGGTCACTTGCTCTGAGACCAACAGATCCGAGTTGCCTGAAAAACGCCTCGAATACTGGACGAAGTGGATCGGAGAGGCCGACTATACCTGGGTTTGTCCGCTTTGGTTTCCCCAGGGAACGACGGTTTCGCAAAAGCATCCCCGCCACTTGGATATCCCGACCCTGCTGTTGTCGGGAGAGTATGATCCGGCAACACCGACTCACTGGGCATATCGTGCGGCCAAAAGCCTTCCTTTTGCGCAGGTCGTCGTGCTTCGCGGGATTGGGCACGACGTGATCGATTCCGACCCTTGCGGATCGGAAGTTGTTGCCGATTTCCTGGCAAACCCCAGACGCAAGCTGAAGACTGGGTGCATTGGGCGGATGCAGGCTCCGCAGTTCATCGCCGCGGCGGAGGAGCAGTGGCAGGGGTCAGCAACGCAGCGGGATGCGGCGATAAGGTCGCCAAAGCAGATGAGGTCGCCGTTCCGGTTCAGGCATCGCACTTCAACATCGCCCAAAAAACACTAGTTCTCCTGGCGGCAAGCACCGCCAAGCTGCATCACGATCGCGGGCGGCCCTGAGGGCGGTCCGACTCGCTATCCAAGATTCAGTATGTTTAGATAGGTGCCTACCAAGAGGCTGGCGGTGGGCGCTGCTTTCGATTTTGACGCGATCGGTGTTGCCTTTGTCGAGGCAGCCCTCGATCCATCACGCTGGGATTCCGCGATGGAGGTGGCAGAAAAGGCCACCGGGAGCGCCGGAGCGCTGCTCTTCGACATAAAAGGGCAACTGCCACTCGTGCCTTGCAGCCGCACCATGGCCCCGGCTCTCGACACCTACGTCCGCGATGGTTGGATTGACCGGGACGAGCGGTATCGCCTCATCAACTTCCTCGATCGGAAAGGGGTCACCTCGGAGTTCGACCTCCTGACGTCAGACGATATCGCCAAGCATCCATACTACCAGGAATTCCTCGCGCCATTCGGCCTACGATGGTGCGCGGCCGTCAAGATCGCCGCCGGAGACGTCTTCTGGGCGCTGTCGCTGCAACGGTCGATCCAACAGGGTCCGTTCACGCCAGACGAAATGAGACAGCTGGCGGACCTTTCGAAACAGCTGGGCTCTGTGGCCGCAGTTGCGCGGGCAATCGGTTTCGGGAGGGCCGACG
The DNA here is from genome assembly GCF_055811435.1 of Mesorhizobium sp. WSM4837. Lineage (NCBI taxonomy): Bacteria > Pseudomonadati > Pseudomonadota > Alphaproteobacteria > Hyphomicrobiales > Phyllobacteriaceae > Mesorhizobium > Mesorhizobium sp. WSM4837. Next base: position 25,101 of record NZ_JBVVQE010000069.1, on the reverse strand, counting down.
CGGCACTGGATGCGTTTGGCGCCACCGAAACGCCTGCCGTCATGTTGGATAGGAGCGGCAATGTCCTCCGGTCCAATGCTCCGGCGGAAAGGCTTCTGGGGCGGGGCCTGCAGATTACGCGCCGGCGTTTGGTCTCCTTCGACCGAACCGCGACAGATGCTCTCGACCGATCGCTGAAAGCGCTGCTGTGTTCGCCGGACAAGGCCGCATCGATGCCACCCGTGCCACTGCCCAGACTGCAAGGGCGGCCGCTCCTTGCCTATCCGTTGCGACTGCCGAAAGTCTCCTACAACGCGCTGGCGCCGTGCCAGGCAATCGTCATCCTCATTGATCCTGACGCGAGACCTCCTCCTGCTGAAGCGGTGCTGCAGTCCTGCTTCAGGCTGACAGCGTCCGAAGCGAGGCTGGCGAGAAAGATTTGCTCGGGACACGGCGTTGAAGCGGCAGCCGACGAACTTGGCGTTTCCTATGAGACTGGGCGCAACCAGCTGAAATCGGTCTTCGCGAAGACGCAGACGCATCGGCAGTCGGAGCTGGTCGCGCTTCTCACAAGGCTCTCGAACGGCCGATAGTTCGCGTGAATATCGTCTTACGTGATCGAACCCGCCGCGCAGGCCACACCATCACATACGCCGACCGGTTTTCGCGTCGAACAGGTGGGCGCAGGCGCGATCGGCTTCGATCCGTATCGGCACGCCCTGCTTGAGCGGCAGCCGCTCGCGGAACAGGCAGGCAATTTCCTCGCCGGCGCAGTCGACCTTGGCGAAGATTTCCGAACCCGTGGCTTCCAGAAGCGTGACCGTGCCCGGCATGCCCTGGGCAGTTGCGCGGATGTGCTCGGGACGGATGCCGTAGACAAGTTCGCGTCCTGCAGCGTCGGTCGGACGGGCGCCTTCCGGCAGCGGCAGGATCAGCCCGCCGGCGCTGCGGAACACGCCTTCCTCGATGTGGCCGGCAATAAAATTCATGGCAGGCGAGCCGATAAAGCCGGCAACGAAGAGATTGGCCGGCTGGTCGTAGAGGTCGAGCGGCGCGCCGATCTGCTCGACCAGGCCGTCATGCAGCACGACGATCTTGTCGGCCATCGTCATGGCTTCGATCTGGTCATGCGTGACGTAGATCGTGGTGGTGCCGAGCCGCTGGTGCAGCGCCTTGATCTCGCCGCGCATCTGGACGCGCAGCTTGGCGTCGAGATTGGAGAGCGGCTCGTCGAACAGGAAGACCTGCGGGTCGCGCACGATGGCGCGGCCCATGGCGACGCGCTGGCGCTGGCCGCCTGAGAGCTGACGCGGATAGCGCTCTAGCAGCTTTTCCAGGCCAAGGATGCTGGCGGCATTCCTGACGCGGCCAGCGGTATCGGCAGGATCGGCTTTCTTGATCTTGAGCGCAAAGCCCATGTTGTCGGCCACGGTCATATGCGGATAGAGCGCGTAATTCTGGAACACCATGGCGATGTTGCGGTCCCGCGCCCGCAGATTGTTGACCATGCGTTCGCCAATGGTGATCTTCCCGCCCGAGATCGTTTCAAGTCCGGCGATCATGCGCAGCAGCGTCGACTTTCCGCATCCCGACGGGCCGACCAGGATGACGAATTCGCCGTCGGCGATATCGACACTGACGTCGTGAATAATCTTGGTGGCTCCGAAAGCCTTCTGCACGTTGTTGATGGTTACCGATGCCATTGGATTTCTCCGGGAGAAAAATTGATGTCGAGCTGGAGTGCGTCTTCAGCCGCCCTTGACCGCGCCGGCGGTCAGTCCCGCGACGATCTGCTTTTGCGCGAACATGGTCAGCACCAGCACCGGCAGCGTCACCACCAGTGCGGCGGCGGCGAGCGGCCCCCAGCTCACCTGCTCATAGGAAAGCATGTTGTAGACGGCGACCGGCAGCGTCCGCGTCTCGCGGCTGGCGAGCACCACGCCGAAGACGAAATTGTTCCACGAAAAGATGACGGACAGGATGAAGGCGACGACGATGCCCGGCTTGGCGATGGGCAGGGCGACCAGCCGGAACACCTGCCAGGAGCTGGCCCCGTCGATGTTGGCCGCCTCTTCCAGTTCCATCGGCGTGGTCTCGAAATAGCCGATCATCACCCAGACCACGATCGGCACCGTCACCACCAGATGGATGATGATCTGCGGCCAGAGCGTGCCGAGGATCCCGATCCATTGGAACAGCAGAAACAGCGGGATGAGATAGGACAGCCCGGGCGTCATGCGGGCGATCATGATGACGACCGCCGATTTTTCGGCCTTGAGCCGCGCAATACCATAGCCGGCCGGTACGCCGATCAGCAGCGCCAGCAGTGTCGCCGTGCCGGTCACCAGAACCGAATTCCAGAGATAGAGCAGGAAATTGTTCTCCTCGAACACTTTTACATAGTTCGACCAGGCGAAACGTTCGGGGGTCAGGATCGGCGGATAGGCGCCGTTGTCGATCTCGAATTTCAGCGAAAGCGAGATCATCCAGAGAAAGAAAAGAATCGCCGGCGAGACGATGACCAGAGCCGCGAAAAACAGGCCGATCTGGTTGAGCAGACGTGAGCTCATCTATTTGCCCTCCGCGTCGTTCCACTGCGAGCGCTGGCGCAGCATCAGGAGAATGAAGGACAGCGCCACGATGACGATGAAGAACACCACGGCCATGGCCGAGCCATAGCCGATGTCGTAATAAGAGAAGGCGGTGTTGTAGAGATAGATGTTGATGGTTTCGGACGCCGTGCCCGGCCCGCCCTGGGTCATCGCATAGATGATGTCGAAGCTCTTCAGCGCATCGATGGTGCGAATGATCAGCGCAATCATCAGGAACGGCGCGATCATCGGCAAAGTGAGGTAGCGGAATTGCTGCCAGGCATTGGCGCCGTCGATCTCGGCGCTCTCGAACGGCTCGCGCGGCACCGAGGCCAGCCCGCCCAGCACGATCAGCATCACCAGCGGCGTCCACTGCCAGGTCTCGACCGCGACCAGCGAAGGGATGACCGTGTTGGCGTTGAATATCCATTCCTGCGCCGGGATGCCGACCAGCGACAGAAGGTAGTTGAGCACGCCGAGTTGGGGATGGAACATCATGGTCCAGACCAGCGCCACGGCAACCGGCGTTGCCATCATCGGCATGACGAAGACGCCGCGCAGCAGGCCGCGCAGCGGAAACCTGGCGTCGAAGATCAGGGCGGCGACAGTGCCCAACAACATCGGCGCTGCCACCGACAGCGAGGTGTAGGTCAGTGTATGAACAAGCGATTCCCAGAATCGCGAGTCGCTGGCCAGACGGAGATAGTTTTCCATCCCGGCAAAGCTCCGCGACTGGCCGAGCGTCCAGCGGTTGACGCTCATCCAGAGCGTGAACGCCCAGGGAAAGACGATCACGGCGCTAACGACGACGAGCGCCGGAACGACGAAGGGCCAGTAGTTGGGAGCCAGCCGGATCGTCTGGCTCCCTTCGATGGCCTGTTCAGTCGTCACCCCGGTGCGATCTGCCGTCACCCCGGTGCGTTCTGGGGCAATGGCGGACATCAGCCCTGCTCGCTCCTGTCGAGAACCGGCTGGAACTGTGCGGTGGCCTTCTTCAGCTCTTCGGCAGGATCGGCACCGGCAATCATGTTGGTCAACGCCACGCCGTAGATGTCGCGGAACTCGGTGACCGGGATAATCACCGGCAGCGCCAGCCTGCTGATATTGCCGGACTGAACCACTGCATCGAGCCAGCTTGCCGGCATGGTGACGCCTTCGCGCACCTTTGGGTCTTCCAGCACCGACTTGCGGAAAGGCACGCCGGCGCCGGCCTGGAGCAGGCGCGCGCCCATCGCCGGGGAAACCGCCCACTGACAGAACAGATAGGCGGCTTCCTTCTTTTCGCTGGAGGCGGTCACCCCGAGGCCGTCGCCAAACGTCCCGGAGGCATGCGCCTTGGGCCCCTTGGGCATGACGCCATAGCCGACCTTGCCGACCACGCGCGACTTTTCGGGATTTTCCATCGGCGGGGCAAAACCGACGCCATCGAACCACATGCCGATCTTGCCCTGCAGGAAGGCGGACTGCGCTTCAGCCCAATTGAAGCCGGTGACACCCGGAGGGGCGGACTTGGTCATCAGCCTCTGGTAGAGGGCAGCGGCCTCGATCGCCTCGGGCGTTTCGGTGCGCAGCTTTCCCTTGTCGTCGAGCGGCGTCATGTCGTAGCCGAGCATCAGCGACGTCCACACCGGCGTGTTGGCATTCTTCAGACCGCGGGCGACGAAACCGAACGTGTTGGTCGATGGATCGGTCAGCGCTTCGGCGGCGGCCACCAGCTGGTCGAACGATTCAGGGTATTTGAGGCCCTTGGCCTCGAACAGCTCCTTGTTCCAGTAGACGATCCAGTAGTCCACCGAGAAGGGCAGCGAACGCAGCACGCCCTGGTTGTCCTCGGCGAAAAGCATGCCGGCCTCGGCGAAATCGCTTTCGACCAGGCCGGGATCGGTCAGCGTCGGATCGGCGAGATAGCCGGCGATGTCGGCCAGCCAGCCACCCTTTTCGAACTGGCGCTTCTGCACGTGATAGCTCAAATGCACGACATCGAAGCTCGGTCTGCCGGAGCTGAGCTCGATCACCGTCTTCTGCCGCTGCTGCTGTTCCGGCGTCGCCTCGGCATTGACCTTGATGCCGGTCAGTTCCTCGAATTCGGCGATGTATTTCAGGATGGTGTCGCTGCGCGGGCTTTTCACCAGATTGACGTCGAGCGTGGTGCCGGCAAAGCGCTTCCAGTCGACGCTGGCGGAAAAGCTCGGGCGAAGGCCGGCCAGGCCCGCGGCGGCGAGCGCCGTGGTTCCTGCAAGGACTTGCCTTCTCGTTGGCTTGAACGGATTGGACGACATTTCTTCCTCCCTTGGGTTGCTGTCGTTGTTGATAGTGTCGCGGCAGCCGCGAACCATACGTCCTCAGATCTGGAGCGCCAACCGGCGCGCATTGTCGATATGCCGGCTGATCGCCTCGACCGCCTTTTGCGGATCGCGGCTCTCGAGCGCTTCGATCACCGTCAGGTGCTCCTGCATCACCGGCACGACGCGCCCATCGATGCGGAAACGCTCTTGGTGGATCAGCCTGATCTTTACCGAATTGACCAGATACGCCTTGGCGATGATCTCGTTGCCCAGCGCATCGATGAAGGTGTCGTGCATGGCCCAATCGATGTTCTGGGCCTTGGCTTCCATTTCCGGCGTCGGCGTCCGCGACAAGGCTTGAGCCAGCATGTCCTCATGTTCGCGCCGCAGGCCGGCGAGCACGGCGTCGGAGGCGTTGACGGTGAACAGCGCCACCGCCTCACGCTCCATGAACAGGCGAAACTGGAAGGCCTCGCGGATCAGGTTGATGTCGATATGGGCGATCTGCATGCCGCGCTGCGGGATGGTCGTCAAAAGCCCTTCGGCCTCGAGACGCGGCACGATCTCGCGGATGGCGCCAAGCGGCAGCCCGGTAAAGGCAACCAGTTCGCGCTGCGACACGAACTGTCCCGGCCGCAGATCGCGGGCCAGCAAATGCCGCGTGAAGCTGGCATAAGCTCTTTCCCTGAGGGTTGCCGGTTCGCTGCTGTCGTCCATTTCAGCGCGCTTCCCTTTGCCGGTCAGGCCGGCTCTGTCGCAAACAGCCTGTCATAGGCGGCAGCAAGCTGTTGCCGCCCCTGCGAACCGATCGGCTCCAGCGGCGGACGGACCGCCAGCCAGCGCTCGTCGCCGGTTTTGCGCGCCACCATGACCTTCACCGCCGGGATGACCGAATATCTAAGCAATTCGAGCACGAAGCTCTCGACACGGGCATCGTCGCGCCCATTCTCGGCCATGGCGCGGATTTCGCCGGTTACGAAATTGGCCATGCCGGAAATGGCGCCCTGCCCGCCCTGACGCACGCTTCTGGCCAGGTGCCGCTCGTCGCCGATCAGGATCACCATGTCGCCATGGGCTCTTAGCAGCGCCTCGCTGTAACTCCAGTCGCCACCCGAATCCTTGACACCGGCGATCACGCCGGGGAAGGCCGCACACAGCCGACCGATCAGGGTAAGCGGGAGCGGCACCATGGTGACAGAGGGGATGTTGTAGAGGAGGATGCCGCGAGCCAGCGGCCCGAGCGCAGCGAAGACGGCAGAAAACCATCCGAACAGCCCGTCCTCGCCGACATTCTTGAAGTAGCTCGGCGGAGCCAGCAGGATGTTGCGGACGCCGCACTGCAAGGCATGCCGCGCCTGTTCGGCGGCGTCTTCGGCTGCATCGACCAGCACGCCGGCAACGAGCCGATGCGCCGGAATGCCGGCGGCCAGCATGGCCTCGGTAACAATCCGCCGCTCTGCCGTGCCCACGGAAGCGCCTTCCCCGGTGGTGCCGAACAGCGTGGCGCTGCTGCAGCCGGCGCCAAGGCAAGCCCGGGCCTGCGTGACCATGGGAAGGATGGCGATTTGCCCGGACGCATCGAAAGGCGTGGCGAGAGCAACCGAAAGACCAAAGCGCGAGACCACTATTTTCTCCAGATGTCGGCGTGCAATCAGTACTAGCACACTAACATGTTAGTTGTAAATTGCGGCGACCACCTTTTCGAAACGGCGTCGACATCGGACGAATATATGAAGCGGATTTGGGCGGCTGCCGTCTTTCTGGCAGCGCAATCCCTACTGTCCCGTCGCGTCCGCGTAGATATCGAGGACACGGGTGATGCTGCCGATCAGAATCTCGTGAGCGAGGGGCTTGACCCGGCGTGCGGCAACCTCGGCGCCGAGTTGCCCCAGATACTGGCTGATCAGCGGCCGGGGTATGTCCTTCTCGCCCAATACGTCCAGCAGCGTCCGTGTTGCGCGCTGCGCCTCCGGCGTCGGCCAATAATAGCGGATGCGGTCGCTGAACGAGAAATGCCGCTGCATGCGCTGCTCGTCCGGCGTGCCCGGATAGTATTGCTGCCAATTGTCCGGCGACGCCAGCATGATGCGTTCCATCGCGGCAGGCAGGCTTTCGCGCGAAAAGTCCGGCGCCAGGATATCGGCGATATGGCTGAGCCCATACAGCGCTTCGCGAAGCGCGAAGGTCAGCCAGGGGCCGACCTTGAGGATGGCAAAACCGTCGCGAGCGAGAGCATTGAGCGCTTCGGCCGGCTGGTAGTCGGTCGAATGCGCCTCAAAAACCAATTGCGGCATACGGTCGAGCACAGCCACCAGTTCAGTCGCCTTGGCCGGTGCATAGGGCACGATCTCGGTGTTGCCGAACTCGACGCCGGGCTGGACGACGACACCGACCGCACGGCCAAAAGCGGCTTCGAGGCCGACGCGGGAAAACGCTCGGGCGTGGATTTCTACGGTGCGCAAGGCATCCCCGGGCGCCGTCACATGCAGGTGGTCCAGCGCCTCCAGCGCCCCGCCCGGCACCGGCACTTCGGTGCCAATGACGTAGACCGGTTTTTCGCCGCCTGCCCGCTCGACCGCCGCCTCGGCGATTTCAGCAAGTTCAGCCGCGCGCGCGGCGATCGTTTCATCGGCAAGCACGGCTGGATCGTCGGCGCAGGCCATGCTCGTATCCAGATGCATTTTGGTGAAGCCGGCGCTCGCATAGGCATCGATCATCGCCGCAGCCTTCTTCATCGCAGCGGCCGCAGCCATGTGCTTCCACGGATTGGGCCCGAGATGATCGCCGCCGAGGATCAGGCGATCGATGGGGAAGCCGACTTTGTGCGCTTGCGCCTCGACGAAGCTGCGGAACCCCGCAGGTGTCATCCCGGTGTAGCCGCCGTCGTGGTTGACCTGGTTGCAGGTGGCCTCGATCAGCACATCCGCGCGCCGCGCCGCACCATGGCGCAGGGCAGCTTCGATGACCAGCGGATGCGCCGAGCAGACCGAGGCGATGCCGCTTCTCTCGCCTGCGGCGCGTCGGGCCGCAATGTTCGCAAACCTTCGCGTCGCGTCACTCACTGCGTGTTCCGCGTGGCAATGAAGGCCTCGACCGCTTCAAGCGGGAAAATGCCTTCCATCGGCCCCTTGCGGGTGACGGCAAGCGCGCCGCAGGCATTGGCGATCCGCAGGGCGTCGGCAGGAGCCGTCCCGCGCAGCCAGAACGAGACGAAAGCAGCACCGAAGCAATCGCCCGCGCCGGTCGGATCGACCTCGTCGACGGTAAAGCCGGACGAGGCGACCGCACCGTGATGATCATGATAGACGGCGCCGGCGGCGCCTTTCTTCAGGACGATGCAGGACAGGCCGCGGGCCAGCAGTTCGTCGACTGCACCCTTCTCGTCCCTGGCGGATGAAAACAGGAAGAGCTCCTCGCCGCTCGGCAGGAAGATGTCGGCTTGCGCCAGCACTTGGTCGAGTGCTTCGCGCATGCCGGATGCCTGCATGATCTCGCGGCGGATGTTCGGATCGAAGGACACGGTTCCCCCTTTGGCCTTGACGGTTTCGATCGCCGATAGCGTCACCGCGATGGCGCGGTCGGAAAACAGCGACGAACCCATGACATGGACATGATCGGCACCGGCGAGCAGCTTTGTCGCCGCCGCGTTTGTCTCGATCAGGCCGGAGGCGCTGTTGCGGATGTTGAAGACGAAATGCCGAGTGGCGTCGGCGCGGTAGGTGACGAAGGCCGTGCCCGTCGCATGGCCCGGGTGAATCGCGATCGCCGACACGTCGGCGCCCAGTGCCCGCAGCCGATCGATGTTCAGCCTGCCGAAATCGTCGTCGCCGACGGCGCCGATGAGACCGGCCGGCTGGCCGAGCGCCGCCGCCTGGCCGATGAAGATCGCGGGCGCGCCCGACGGGTAAGGTCCAAGCAGCGGACCAGGCTCGAGAAAGCTCTGGCCGATCCGCTCGGCCATGATTTCGACCAGAATCTCGCCGGCACCGACCAGCTTCTTCATCTCGCGGAATCCCTCGAATTCGCCCACTGCAAGTGAATACGGCTTGTGCTTTTTCGCGTCAATTAATAAATTTACGCATGGAAACTATGCAATTTTTCTGTAAAGTTTCGCCTTGCATTCGGGGGTTTTGATGTCGATGACGCACAAGACGATGGAGGATTTTGCTCGCTCTTGTGGTGTCTCCAGGCCGACACTGTCGAAATACTTCGACGATCCGACCAGCGTCAAGCCGGCGACACGTCAGCGGATCGAAGTGGCGCTGCGCTCGTCCGACTACCAGCCCAATCTGTTTGCACGCAACCTCAACCGCAAGCGGACCCGCAGCATCGGCATCGTCGTGCCGACGCTCGCCGATCCCTTCTACTCCGAGATGGTCAGCCGCATCGAACTCAGGCTGCGCGACGAAGGCTACTGGCCGATCGTGATCTCCTCGCACGGCTCGCGCGAGCTCGAAGTGGAAGCGACGCGAACCATTCTTTCGCTAAAAGTTTCCGGCGCGCTGATCGCGCCGCTCGGCCTACGCTCCGACGAGCGCACGCTGGAGAAGCTGACACAGACCATACCGATCGTCTATTTCGACACTTATCTCGAGGGCGACACGCCATTCGTCGGCAACAACAACAGCCAGAGCGTCTCGACCATCGTCGATTATCTCTGCCGCTCCGGCGATGCTCCGGTCTATTTCGATATCCCGCACGTCAACCACAATTCGCGCGAGCGCCTGAACAGCTATGTCGGCGCCATGCAGCGGCTCGGGCATGAGCCGGTGCTCATCGGCACCCCTTATGACTACACTTGGGATTTCGAACGGATCGGCTACCAGCAGATGGAAGCGATGCTCGCGCGTGGCGGTCTGCCGGGCAAGACCATTCTGTGCGCCAACGACCGTCTCGCCTTCGGCGTGATGGCCGCCGCCTACTCGCAGGGCCGCAAGGTCGGACGCAACGGCGATTGCGACCTGCGGGTCGCAGCCCATGACGACCATCCGCTGAGCCGCTACACCTGCCCTGCCCTCACCACCATGGCGCAGGACTTCGCTTCGATGGCCGGACGCAGCGTGGAGACGCTGCTGGCCTTGCTGGATGAGGACGACGCGACAGTTGCACGCAAGGTCAGTCTCGACGCGACGCTGGTCATGCGTCAGTCGGCCTGAGCGTTTCCAAACACAGGATCGAAGCCGCGCCATGCGGCAACTGCCGCGCCGACCGCTTGCCGCGCCGCCGGACCATGGCGGCCCATCGAAACGAAGCCGTGGATCTGGCCGGGCCAGCGCCGCAGGACGACCGGCACCTCGTCATCTTCCAGACGCTTCGCGTAGGCCTCGGCTTCGTCGGCGAGGATATCATGGCCGGCGATTGCGACAAAAGCCGGCGCTGCGCCGGCAAGGCTTGCGGCCTTGAGCGGCGACACGCGCCAGTCATCAATATCGCCAGCATGGTTGATATAGTGGTCGCGGAACCAGGCCATGGTCGCCAAAGTCAGGCCATAACCGTCGGCAAAGCGGCGATAGCTGTCCGCCGCCTGCGAGGCGTCCGTGTTCGGATAGAACAGCAGCTGCGCCGCCGGCGGCTTCTTGTCGCCGCGCGCAAGCAGGCAAAGCACGGTAGCGAGATTGCCGCCGGCGCTGTCGCCAGCGACAGCGATCCGTTCGGCGTCAATGCCGAGATCGCCCGCGCCGTCCTGCATGAAGGAAAGTACGGCGCGGCAATCTTCGATGGCCGCCGGAAATTTGTGTTCCGGCGCCAGCCGGTAGTCGGGAGAGACGACGACGCAGGCCGCCATATTCGCAAGCCAGCGGCAGATCTCGTCATGCGACTCGAGATTGCCGATCACCCAGCCGCCGCCATGCAGATAGAGCAGCGCCGGGGCAGCGGCCCCGACCGCGCCCTGTCCGCGATAGATTCTAAGCGTCAACGGGCCGCCGGGTCCGGTGATGGTGCGCTCGGTCAATGAGCCGACCGGCTCGCGCTCGCCCTGGAGTGCCGGAAAGCCCTCCTCATAGGCGCGGCGCGCCTCTTCAGGCGTGCCGGCTTCGAATGGCGGGGCGGCCGCCTGCCGGTCAAGGTCGAGCACATGCCGGGCCTCCGGATCGAGCAAGGGTGAAAGCAATGTCGTCATCGTAAGTCCTCCGATATCAGACGAGCAGGCTCGCCGCTTCGGCGTCCTGGAAGAGCGGCGGCTGATCGACCGTTGCGTTAACGGCGACGGACTCGCGACTCTCACCCGAAGCGAGGATCGCCTCCATGATTTCCAGCACATGAAGCGCAAGGTCGCCGGACGCCCGCGGCTTTCTTCCTGTTGTCAGCGCGCGCGAAAGATCGGCAACGCCGAGCATGCGGTAATTCCCGCGGTCGGGCGCGGCGAAGGGCCAATTGCGCGCGCCATAGAGTTCGCTCTCACTGTGGAAGTCGGCCCAGTCGGCCCCTCGTTCCGACAGCGAGACGGTGCCGCCGAACGTATCCGGATCGGGCAGCCTGAGCGAGCCTTCCGTCCCATGCAGCTCGATCGGGTGGTTGGAGTGCCTGAAGACATCCCACGAGGCGCCGAAGGTGACGGTGGCGCCTGAGCGAAACTCCAGCAGGGACAGGATGTTGGTCGGTGTGCCGACCTTGAAGCTGGTGTTCCGGTAGGGGCCTTCGGCGGTGATCAGCCGCTCCTCCTGGCCCCGCGTCGCCATCGCCATTACGCGGGCCACCGGCCCGAGCAAATTGACCAGCATCGTCAGGTAGTAGGGACCCATGTCGAAGACCGGTCCGCCGCCGGGCTGATAGTAGAATTGCGGATTGGGATGCCAGTGCTCCATGCCGCGCCCCATCATGAAGGCGGTGCCGGTCACCGGCCGGCCGAGCGCACCCTCGTCCATGAGGCGGCGTGCCCGCCGTCCGGCGGCGCCAAGGAAGGTGTCCGGGGCCGAGCCCAGCAGCAGCCCGCGCTCCGCCGCCTCGGCGACGAGCCGCCTGCCGTCCTTGGCCGAGGTCGCCAGCGGCTTTTCGGTGAAGACGTGCTTTCCCGCCGAAAGCGCCGAAAGCGAAATATCGAAATGCGCCACCGGGATGGTCAGGTTGAGGACGAGGTCGATCTCCGGGTCGGCCAGAAGCGCATCGACGCTGACCGCCCGGATGCCGTATTCGCTGGCGCGCAGGGCCGCCAAATCGGGCGATATGTCGGCGCAGGCGCGTAGCTCGACCTCGCCGAACAGGGCCGCATTGCGCAAATAGGTCATCGAGATATTGCCGCACCCGACAACGCCGATGCCGAGCTTAGCTCCTGATTTTCCTGGCATTTTCCACTCTACCTCCCGACGTGGCAACGCTCTGGTTGAATTATTGCACCAGCAACGGATCACATTCGAAAGCCGCTTTACAGCATTTTAAATATTGACGCGCGTAAAATTATTATAGAACATGCGAAAATGATGGCGCAACATTGGAGGCCGCCAGCCTTGAGGAGGAGAACATGACTGACGGCCAACAGCCGATGCGAATCCCGTGGGTCATGCGCGCATTGGATCTTTCCGTCGCGGTCAGGGACCGAGATGGGTTCAGGCATAGATCACCTTGGCCCCGGTCATCTCAAGCTGGCTGCGTATTGGATCGGGCAGGCCATCGTCGGTGATCACCACATCGACGGCCGACAGCGAAAATGCCTTGGAGGTCCCGCTGACGCCCCATTTGCTCGAATCGGCGAGGAGGACAACGCGCCGGGCCATGCGAACGAGGTTTCGCTTCGTTCGCGCCATGTCTTCGTTCACGTCGACCACATCCAGTGACGAGTCGATCGCATGCGCTCCAACAAAGACCTGATGCGCTACCAAGCCGCCGAGAGCCGTATCGGCATCGGTGATCAGCGTGCTCACCGTGTCGGGATAGACCCGGCCGCCGATCATATGAACGTCGAGCCCGGGACGATGCATAAGATGCTGCACGATATTCATGGCCGTGGCCGCGACCACGACATTGCTGAGCGGCGGTAACTGCATGGCAACCTGCATCAATGTCGAGCCGCCGTCGAAGATGACCGATTGGTTGTCCTCGAACAGGTCTAGCGCCGCCCGGGCGATGCGCTTCTTTGCGTCGAGGTTCGTTTGCATCCGCCGGGCGAACGCGGCCGTAGTCGAATCTGTGGTCCGGGTCACCGCCCCTCCACGGGTCTTGGTCAGTAGTCCCTTGCGGTCAAGTATCTCGAGGTCGGAACGCACCGTGACCTCCGACACGCCAAACCCGTCTGACAGGTCCTTCGTGCGCACCTGTCCGCTGCGCTGCACCTCACCCAGGATCGATTGGCGTCTCTGCTCCGACAACATTGCCCTGCCCTTCCCTGCACCAAGCAACCGCTCTGGCCTCGGCTCAGCTTACCAAAAATATGCAAATTCGAAAGCTTTCGAAAGATTGTATTTCTTGTTTCTTTCGGAAACACTGGGTCCAGGATTTTGAAATCAAACGATTGGGGAATTTTGCACTCATGAGCCTAGGAACCAAGGTGCGTCTTGCGCGCCTCTTCTCGCATCCATCGGGGAAACTTTTTGGCGGCGCGGTCGACCACTTCGTCGGCTATGGCGACGTGCGCAAAGGCGGCCTTGCCGACCTGCCGGGTGCGCTCGCACGCGTCATGGTGGGCAAACCCGACTACGTCAGCATCCAGCCTGGCACCGCGCGCCATCTGTGGCCGCAATATGCGGGCAAAGCTTCCCTGGTGATTCAGGCGGGCTGCTTCACTCCGGACGATCGCATCAGCGAGTTGATCGCAACGCCCGAGGATGCGGTGCGCGCGGGGGCCGATGCGTTGGCCGTGGCCATCCCGGTACGCGGCGCGACCGAGGGCAAATACATACGCTGGCTGACCGATTCGGTAAATGCAGCGGCCCGCTACGGCATGCCTGTGGTGGCGCATATCTACCCTCGCGATTTCACCGACGGAGCAAAAATCGTCTTCACCCCCGACGAGATCGCCTATGCGGCGCGCATCGGCTACGAGTCCGGCGTCGACGTGATCAAGATCGGCTACACGGGCGATTTCGAGTCGTTCCGAGAGACCGTCCGGACCTGCCCGGTGCCGGTTGTGATCGCGGGCGGTCCAAAGACCGATACGCTGCTCGGCGCGCTTCAGCAGACGGCGGACGCCATCCGTGCCGGCGCACGCGGCGCCGTGGTAGGCCGCAATCTTTGGGGGCATGGCGATCCGGAGAAGGCAGCGCTTGCCTTTCGGGGCGTCATCCATGACGGCCTTTCGGCGCAAGACGCCCTGGCGAAGGCGGGTGCCTGAACGATGCCCACCGTCCCCGCGATCCTCGGCTTCGGCGCTATTGCGATTGACGACATCGTCTACGTCGATCAGCCGTTGTCGGCGGGCAAGGGGAAGGTTCTGCAAAGTGCCCGCGCTTTCGGGGGAAATGTTGCGACGGCGCTGGCCACCGTCGTGCGACTCGGCGGAACCGCCGGGTTCGCCGGATGGCTGGGCAGTGCCGCGGACGACGCCGTGCTGCGCGATCTCGTTGCGAGCGGTGTTGAAACCGCATTCGCGCCGCGCCACCCCGACGCGCGCCCGGTGCGCTCGCGGATCACCGTCGGCTCGGACGGGGAACGGTTCATCGCGTATGACGACGATGCGATGCTGGGCACCGCTCCGGATTTTCCGGACGATATCCTCAGCCGCGCGACCGTCCTGATCGTCGATAGCTACGCGATCCGGTCCCTGGATGTCGTGGCTCGGGCTCGCGATCTCGGCCTTGCGATCCTCGGCGATATCGAATGGAGCAGCGGCCCAGCCACGGAGCGGCTGATCGCGCTCTGCGACCATCTCATTCTTCCACTCGGCTTTGCGCGGACTGCCACGGGGTGCCGATCGCCCGCCGAGATGCTCGATGCATTGTGGTTGCCGTCGCGGTCCGCAGTGGTTCTGACCGACGGTGGCAGGGGCGTGTACTATCGCGGGCGTGAAGAGACAGGTCTCTGGCACCTGCCCCCGCACAGGATTGTGGTCGTCGACTCGACCGGTGCGGGTGACTGCTTTCATGGCGCCTATGCCCATGCGTTGACGCGCGGAGCCGGCACCGCAGGCCGGGTGGCATTCGCGGCCGCGGCGGCAGCCCTTTCGATAACGGGCCGTGGCGGGCGCGAGGCGCTTCCGACCGACGACCAGGTTACGGAACTCCTGGCATCGACGAACGCGCCGTCAGCAGTCGAACTGAAAAAAACGCATGTCAATACTGGAACATAGCTAGAAACTATACGATGAAATATTTCGCAGGTGAACATGATCCGAGGAGGGTTATAAAAATCAGCGGCTTATACTTGCGGAGGGAGGAATATGGCAGAAGTCATTCTTGAGAATATCTGCAAAACCTACGGTAACAATTTTCGCGCAATCGACCAATTGAACCTATCGGTCGAGGACGGCGAGTTCTTGATTCTCGTCGGGCCGTCCGGCTGCGGCAAATCCACCGCGTTGCGAATGATCGCGGGATTGGAGGACATCACCAGCGGCAGCGTTCGGATCGGCGGAGTCGACGTCGTCGACATGCCGCCCAAGGACCGCGACATCGCGATGGTCTTCCAAAGCTACGCGCTCTACCCGCATATGACGGTGTTCGAAAACATCGCCTTTTCGATGCGGCTGGCAGGCAAGCCGAAGGCCGAGCGCAAGAAGCGCGTGGACGAGATCGCCAAAACCCTTCAGCTGACGTCTTTGCTGGACAGCAAACCCGCGAACCTTTCAGGCGGACAGCGTCAACGGGTTGCCATGGGCCGCGCCATGGTGCGCGAGCCAGCCGCCTTTCTCATGGACGAACCCCTTTCCAATCTGGACGCGAAACTGCGCGTGCAAATGCGCGCCGAAATCACCAGTCTGCAAAAGCAGCTCGGCGTAACGACCATATACGTGACCCACGATCAAATCGAAGCGATGACGATGGGGGACAGGGTCGCGGTGTTGAAAGGCGGCGTGCTGCAGCAGGTCGATACACCCAAGAGGCTCTATGAATCGCCGGTGAACGCCTTCGTTGCCGGCTTCATCGGCTCTCCTTCGATGAACCTTTTCGAGGCGACCCTGACGGGCGACGAACTGATGTCCGGCACCTTCGCCATTCGGCTGCAGGAGGCAGCCTTCGAGCGCAGGCCGGGCTTGAGGTCGTTTGCGGGGCGCAAGGTCGTGTTCGGCATACGACCGGAGGATCTTTATGACAGCAGCCTCGAATCCGGTCGCAAGTATCAGACGATACCGGCCAAGGTGACCTCGATCGAAGAACTCGGATCCGAACATATTGTCCATCTGGACATCGACGCGGTCCGGGTGGACTCCGGCGATCCGGACGCGGTGGACGATTTTGGCCTGGCATCGAACGCGGTGGCGAGATTCGAGCCGATCAGCGCCGTCCACTCCGGCTCGGAAATCCGGTTGGCCCTGGATGATGCCAAGTTTCATTTCTTCGATCCCGAGACGCATCTGGCGATCTGAAGATCTGCGGCAGACCGCAGGCGAGAGCGAGGCGCCTGCGAAACGCAACAAGGCTTCTGAGTAGAGCAGACGATCGTCCGCATTGTGCGGTCGATCTTAAAGAAGGAGGAGAAAATGATGTTTCGGATACAACCCGTGATGCTGAAAATAGCCGCGGCCGCATGGTTGCTTGGCGCAACCGGCGCCATGGCGGACACGACGCTAGAATTCACCCAATGGTGGGAGCCCGAATTGCCGGCCGGCTCGCTCAGGGCAATCATGAATGACTTCGAGGCTGCAAACCCCGGAATCAAGGTGACGCTGGTCAGCGGCCCCTATGCGACCACGCGAGACCAGATCTCGGTTGGTGCTGCAACTGGAACGCTTAGCGACGTTGTCGGTCTCGACGGCGCCTGGGTGAACAATCTGAACGCGCAGAATGCGCTGGCCGACATGAACCCGATGATGGATGCGAGCGAGTTCGACCAGACCCAGGTCGCGGATATCATCAAAGTGGACGGCAAGGCGGTGATGTTTCCCGTGGCTTCGTTCGTCTATCCGGTCTTCGTGAACATGGATCTCGCCGCCCAGGCAGGCGTGACCAAGCTGCCGTCGACCCGCGCGGAGTTTCTCGAAGCCGCCAAGAAGATGACCCATGCCGACAAGAACCAGTATGGCTGGGTGCTGCCCTTGTCGCTGCAAACGCCGTCCGGTGTCCAGAACGACCTGATGTCGTGGGTCTGGGCCTCGGGTCAATCGATGATGGCTGACGGCAAGCCGGCTCTCGAGGGCAAACCGGTCGTCGATATGCTCACCTTCGTCAAATCGCTGAACGACGCCGGCGTCATTTCGCCCGGCATTGCCACCAAGACCGAGCAGGAAAAGGTCGAGGAATTCGTGAACGATCGGGTCGGAATGATGATCGACTCGCTCGCGCATGTGAACCTCATTCGCAAACGCAATCCCAAGCTGAACTTCGACCTCATCCCCGTCCCGGTCGTGGAGAATTACAACGGCAAGCGCGGCCTTCCCTACGCCTCCTGGGGCGTCGGCATCTCTGCGGCCTCAAAACATCAGGAGGAAGCCTGGAAGCTCGTCCAATATCTGATGAGTGAAAAGGTGAACGCCAAGCTCGTGACGCTTGCAAACGCCTTCCCGGGCAACGTCAATGCCAAGCCCGATTTCGTGACCTCGGACAAGGCTTTCGCCAAGGCTTTCGAAATCTTCAAGACCGGCTATCTCGCCAACGAGTTCACGGGTCTGCCGGTGGCTGAAGACCTGATGACCCAGTTCGACGTGGAAGCCCAGAAGATGCTCGCCGGCGAGCAGTCTCCGGAAGAAGCCGCAGCCAACGCTCAAAAGGGCTGGATGGCGAAATTCTGAGCGACCTGTTCCCCGTTGCTATCTTCCACCGGGTAGCCTGACTTAGGGCAGGCCACCCGTCAACAACGGATCGGCAATTTGAGATGGACCTCTTTCCGAAGCGCACCTTCCTCTTGAAGGCACATCCCAAGGGTGGCACATGACTCGGCAGAAGCGCTCCCACCATCGACTGAAACGAGCGGTCGCACCCTATCTCTATCTGTCACCCTCGCTCCTCATCATCGGCCTTCTGATGCTACTGCCGATGGTGACGGTGATTGGCTATTCGTTCCAGAACAGCGCGGTGCTGCGTCGCGACCCATCCTTTGCCGGACTGAAACACTACCACGCGATCTTTGCCGATCCGGTGTTCTGGGCCTCGCTGTGGCACACGCTCTACTTCACCTGCATGAGTGTCATCTTCCATATGACCATCGGCATGGTCTTCGCACTCATGCTGAACAGCGACCGCATCAATCCGACGCTGCGCAACATTCTGCGCGTGCTCTACATATTGCCTTGGCTGTTCACCGCGGTGATTATCGCCGTGATCTGGCGCCTCCTGCTCGAGCCGAACGGTGTCGTGAACAGCGTTCTCATGCAGATGGGCATCATCGGTTCCAAGGTCGAGTGGTTTTCCTCGACGGCGACCGCGCTCCACGCCGTCACCTTCGCCAATATCTGGGCGGGCTACCCGCTTTTCATGGTCAGCTTGCTCGCAGGCTTGCAGGGCATTCCCAAGGATTTCTACGAGGCCGCCGATATCGACGGGGCGAAGGCCTACCAGAAGCTGATCTTCATCACCATCCCGCAGCTGATGCCGATCATCATCAGCATCTCGCTGCTCGACTTCATCTGGACCATGCAGGTCTTTCCATTGATCTGGATAACGACGGGCGGCGGTCCGATCTACTCTACCGAGGTCCTCAGCACCTACACGTACAAGCTGGCGTTTTCGAGCTACAACCTGTCGCAGGCGTCGGCGAGCGCCGTGGTCATCCTGCTGATCTCTCTCGGCCTGACGCTGTTCTACATCCGCTATCAAAAGGCTCGGTAGTCACCATGAGGAAAAGGCACACACCGAAAGACAGACTGATCACCGTCGCGCTCCATGTCGCGCTTGCCGCAGGGCTCTTTTTCGCGGCCTTCCCGATCTACTGGATGCTGAGCAGCTCGTTCAAGTCGAATACCGAAATCTTTGCCCTGCCACCAACCGTCCTGCCGAAGGCCTTCACGCTGGAAGCGTATGCGGCCATCCTTGGCGACCCGGTAAAGCTGCGCTTCTTCTTCAACAGCTACTTCGTGGCCGGAGCGGTGACCGTGCTGACGGTCCTGATTGCCTTGCTGGCGGCTTATGGGTTCAGCCGTTTCAATTTCCGCGGAAAGGGCAGCCTCAACACACTCATCATCAGCACGCAGACGATTCCGCCGATCACGCTTTTGATCCCCTTCTTCGGGCTTGTCGTCTCGTATGGCATCTTCGACACCTACGTCGCACTGATCCTGACTTACCTGGTGTTTACGCTGCCCTACGCGATCCTGCTGATGACGGGATATCTGAACACCTTGCCCCGCGATCTCGATGAAGCGGTGGCTGTCGACGGCGGCACCAGCTGGACCGCACTCTGGCGGGTGATCGTCCCGATTTCACTGCCTGGTATCGTGGCGACGTCGGTCTACACCTTCCTGTTGTGCTGGAACGAATTTCTCTTTGCGCTGACGCTGACGAAGTCAACGTCCATGCGCACCGTCCCGATCGGCATCCAACTTTTGATGGGGCAGCACGCCTTCGAATGGAACCAGATGATGGCGATGAGCGTGCTGGGCTCGCTACCGCTCTTGCTCATCTACCTCGTTGCCCAGGGGTTCTTCCTCGCCGGCATGACCGCGGGCTCGGTCAAGTAGGATGTCCCTCCCACGGAGAACCGATGGGGAAGGCCGCGCGTCGAAATCGATGGATTGGACCTTCTCTGCTGGCAGGCGATATCGCCGCGGCCTCGGGCGTCTTCATAGCGCCGCTGAATCGTGCTCGTGCTGTTCATCCAGCGCCACATCAACAAAGGGCTGACGCAGTGCGGCATCAAGGAATGAAAGCATGAAAGACCTGAAAGTCGGTTGCCAGACCTTCACCTGGGAAATGCTCGGAGAGCGTTTTACCGGTGGTCCCGACGATCTGCTTAAGGTGATCGCCGATGGCGGCTATGCCGGCATCGAGATCACCGACACGATGATCGGCCGCTATGCCGACAGGCCGGCGGAATTCGCCACGGCGCTGAGATCGGCCGGCCTCACCCTTGTTTCTTTCGCCTTCGGCTCGAAGAGCGGCTTTACGCTGAAGGAGAGCATCGGCGCCGACCTCGAGACAGCGAAACGCTGGATCGATTTTGCCGCTGTCTTTCCAGGCGCGCTGGTCTCGATGGGCTCGGCCACCGTCGTGTCCGATGGGCCGCGCGACGACAAGTTCCCTATTGCTGCCGAGTTCTACAACAAGGCCGGCGAATTTGGACGCAAGGCGGGCGTCGAAATCGCTGTCCATCCCAGCTCCCACCACAACACCCTGCTGTTCGACCGTGCCGACTACGACTGGATCTTCGCACTGATCGATCCGTCGCTCGTCGGCTGGGTGCCCGACACCGGACACATCTTGCGCGGCCATCAAGACATGATCGATACGCTTACCACCTACCGCGACCGCATCCGCTACGTGCATCTGAAAGACGTCGACGCCAGCGGCACCTGGGCTATGCTCGGCAAGGGCGTCTGCGACACCCAAGCGGTGATCGATATCGCCAGCGGCGCACCTCGTTTCAACGGCTGGCTGGTGCTGGAAGAGGAATCCGAGACCGCCGCCGGCGATCCGGCCGCCGCGGTCAAGACCAACCGCCAGACGATGCGCGGCTACGGCGCGTGAGGAAGAGACCATGATCCGGAAGCAAGACCGTCGCCTTCGTGTCGGCGTGCTCGGCTGCGGGCCGATCGCGCAATTCGCGCATCTCGAATCCTGCGTGAAGGCCGGCAACGCCGATCTCTATGCGATCTGCGATGCCGCCCCCGATCTTCTGGCGCGCATGGCCGCGACCTATGAACCCGAAAAAGTCTATGGCGATTACGATGAGATGCTGGCCGACCCGCAACTGGAAGCGGTGATCGTGGCGACCTCCGACGCCTATCACGTGCCGATGTCGATCAAGGCGCTCAAGGCCGGCAAGCACGTGCTGTGTGAAAAGCCAATCGGCGTCTCGGTCGAGGAAGGCGAGATGCTCGCCAATGCGGTCCGGCGCTCCGGCACGGTGCTGCAGGTCGGCCATATGAAGCGCTTCGACCCGGCACTGGAAGCGGCGCGCGATTTCGTCCGCGATGAGATCGGCGAGATCCTGGCGCTAAAAGCCTGGTATTGCGATTCCACGCACCGCTACACCAACACCGACGCGGTCCAGCCGTTGCCGGTCACCAGCAAGCTGGCGCGCAAGCCGGGCGGCAATCCGAAGGCTGATCTCAGACAGTATTTCATGCTCGCGCACGGCTCGCACCTCGTCGACACCGCGCGCTTCCTGTGCGGCGAGATCGTTGCCGTGCGCGCCCGCCTCAACAAACGTTTCGGCGCCTATTGCTGGTTCGTCGAAACCGAGTTCGCCAATGGCGCGCTTGGCCATCTCGACCTCACCGTGGCTGTCCGCATGGACTGGCACGAGGGTTTTCAGCTCTATGGCGAACACGGCTCGGTGATCGCGAAGACCTTCAATCCCTGGTATTTCCGGGCGAGCGAGGTCGATATCTTTCACGAGAAGGATGCAACGTCGCGAAAGCCGCTCGGCGCCGACGGGCATTTCTTCAGGCGCCAGCTCGAAGGCCTCGCCGAGACAATCCTTGACGGCAAGCCGATGCGCGGCGCCAACGTCGAGGACGGCCTTGCCTCGATCCGCGCCATGGTGGCGATCGCCCGTTCGGTCGAAACCGGCGATCGCGTCGAGACCGCTTCCGTAACGGGAGCGGTCTGATGCAGATCGGGGTGTTCGCCAAGACCTTCCCGGGCAGCGAGCCGGCTGGCGTGCTGGCAGCGGTCCGCGACGCGGGATTTGCCGTCACCCAGTTCAACCTTGCCTGCGCCGGGCTGCCGTCGATGCCGGGAGCGGTGCAAAAAGACGCCATTGATGCCATCGCGGACGCATCGAAGGCTTGCGGTGTCGCCCTGGCAGCGCTCTCGGGAACCTACAACATGGCCCATCCCGACAGGACCGTGCGCGACGACGGCCTGCGCCGGCTTGGCGTGGTCATCAAAACCGCGGCAGAGCTTTCCGTTCCGCTGGTCACCTTGTGCACGGGAACACGCAACGCGGACGATCAGTGGGCATACCATCCCGACAATACCGGGCCCTCGGCATGGGAAGACATGGCCGGCGAGATGGAAAAGGCGCTTCAGCTCGCGGAGCGTCACGGCGTTGATCTTGGCATCGAACCCGAACAGGCCAACATCGTCACCTCGGCCTCGGACGCGATGCGCCTGATTGCCGAGATGGGCTCGACACGGCTGCGCATCGTGCTCGATCCGGCCAACCTGTTCGAGCAGGCGAGCCTCGAGGAAGCACGCGCCATCGTCGCCGCCGCCGTCGAACGCGCAGCGGACCACGTCGCCATGGCCCATGCCAAGGACCGCTTTGCTGACGGCCGCTTTGCCACCGCCGGTCGGGGTGTCGTCGACTTTGCGGATTTCGTCGCCAGGCTGAAAGCATCGGGCTTTGACGGGGCGCTGGTCACGCATGGCCTCTCGGCCGAAGAGGCTCCCGGCGTTGCCCGCTTCCTCAAAGGGCTGGTGTGATGGCGCGCCTGGCCACGCTGCTTCGCGATGACGCCACGCTTCGGATTTCCGATAGTGGCGACGGGCTTGCGGTCATCTTTCAGCATGGGCTGGGCGGTGGCGACGCGCAGGTCGCCCAGGCCTTCCCTTCCGGGCCGGGCTTGCGGCGCATCACGCTGGAATGCCGCGGGCACGGCGCGTCCGGACTGGGCAGCCGCCGGCCGTTTTCCCTGGAGATGTTCGCGGACGATGTTGTTGCCGCCGCCGATCAGGCCGGTCTCGATCGTTTCGTCGCCGGCGGCATTTCCATGGGCGCGGCGATCGCCATGCGCCTGGCCTGCCGTCATCCGGACCGCGTCGCGGGTCTTCTCCTGGTGCGGCCGGCCTGGATTTTCGACGACGCGCCGGTGAACCTGCGGCCGATCGCCGAGGTTGCCAGGCTTATCCTGGACCACGGCCCCGACAAGGCGAGGGCGATCTTCGCGCAATCGGAAACCGCCGCGCGCCTGCAGCGCGACGCGCCCGACAACCTTGCCTCGCTGTTCGGGTATCTTGACCGGCCGGACGCCGCGCCGTTCGCGCAGGTCCTCGCCGACATTGCCGGCGACGGCCCGGGAGTTTCAGCGAGTGACGCCGCTGCCCTTGGCATCCCCACGCTCGTCATCGGCAATGCCATGGATGCGGTGCATCCGCTCTCGGCCGCCCATATGCTCGCCGCAGCCATTCCCGGCGCGACCTTTGCCGAAATCCATCCCAAGGCGCTCGACGGCGTCAGGCATTTCGCCGAGCTGCAGGCTGAGATCACGACCTTCCTTCAGACCTACTCGAACTTCCGGAGCCTCGTTCCGTCATGACGACCAAATTCCTGTCCGGCCCCGCTGCCATCGCCGCCCTGCCGCGCAACCGG
This sequence comes from Mesorhizobium sp. WSM4837, assembly GCF_055811435.1. Classification (NCBI taxonomy): domain Bacteria; kingdom Pseudomonadati; phylum Pseudomonadota; class Alphaproteobacteria; order Hyphomicrobiales; family Phyllobacteriaceae; genus Mesorhizobium; species Mesorhizobium sp. WSM4837. The sequence goes on along the minus strand of NZ_JBVVQE010000069.1, from coordinate 1,748 downwards.
CTGCTCGGCGAGTTTTCGCTGTGGTCGGCCGACCTTGCCAATATGGAGCGCGACCTGAAGCGCATAGAACATCATGTCGACCTACACCACATCGATGTCGCGGACGCCCGCTTCACTCCCGGCTTCCTGTTCTTCCCGGATCTGGTAGCGCGGATCGCCGGGCTGACGGCAAAACCGATCCATGTGCACCTGATGGTCGAAGCCGAGATCGTCGAGGAGCAGACGCGTCAGTTCATCGAGGCGGGCGCCGACCTGGTCAGTGTCCACGCCGAAAACGGCGAAGCCGGCCTGCGCGCCGTGCGGCTGGCGCATGCGCTCGGCGCCGAGGCCGGCGTGGTGCTCAGGCTGGAAACGCCGGTGGCCGCGGTCACGCCTTTTCTGTCGCAAGTGGCGTTTGTGACGCTTCTCGGCACATCCATCGGCGTCAAGGGCCAGAGCCTTTCCGAGCAGGCCTGCCCACGTTTGATCGAAGCGCGCGCACTGATGAGAAAAGTCGGTCGCGAAACCGACATCATCCTGGCTGCCGACGGCGGCATCCGCCACGAGACGGTGCCCCGCCTGCGCGCCTCTGGCGCCGAGACGGTGGTGCTCGGATCGCTGGCGTTCGGCGACCCCGACCTCGCGCAGCGCATTCGCTGGCTGCATGGGCTGAAGGTCGCCGTCTGATGACAAGACTGGCCCTCGCCTTCGATCTCGGCGGAACGGAGCTGCGCGGCGCGCTGGTCGAGAGCGACGGCGGCGTTGTCGCGCAGGTCTCGGCGCCGACGATGGCGATCGCGGGATCGGATGCGGTGATCGGCCAGATCATCGCACTGGCCGGGGCTCTTCTGAGACAGCGCCCACAGGCGGATGTCGCCGGGATCGGCATCGGCGCGCCGGGACCGCTCGATCCCAAGGCCGGTATCGTGATCGCGCCGCCGACGCTGGCCGGCTGGCACGACGTGCCGTTGATCGACATTCTTGGCAAGCATTTCGGCCTGCCGGTGCGGCTGGAAAACGACGCTAACGCGGCCGCCCTTGGCGAATGGCGCTTCGGCGCCGGCCGAGGCAGCGACTCCCTGGTGTTCGTCACCGTGTCGACCGGCATCGGCGGCGGGGTCGTCGCCGACGGCCACATCTATCACGGCCGGCGCGGGCTGGCGGCCGAGATCGGCCACATGACCATCACCGGCGAGGGCGACCGCTGCTTCTGCGGCGCCGTCGGCTGTTTCGAGGCGGTCGCCTCCGGTACCGCGCTCGGGCGGCGTGCCACGGCGCTGACCGCGCCGGGCGACGGCTCCCTGCTTAGGCGCCTTTCGGCTGACGGCGACGTTTCGGCCAGGCAGGTCGTCGAAGCCGCACGTGCCGGCGATATCAGCGCGCTCGAATTGATCGAGGCGGAGGCGAAGTGGCTCGGCATCGGCTTCACCAACCTGCTTCACCTCTATTCGCCGGACCTGATCGTCATGGGCGGCGGCCTCGCCAATGGCTTCGACCTGTTGGCTCCAACCATCAGGGCGACCGTCGAGCAGCGGGCGATGCCGGCCTACAGGGATGTACCGATCGTGCCGGCGCAGCTTGGCGACCGCGCAGGACTGATCGGCGCGGCCAGCCTGATCCTGCGGGAAGGCGAACCGGGCGTATCTACTTGACCAGTGGCCGAATGCGCCATGGTGCAAAACCCTTGAGATGCCGGCAGGACAGAGGGGGGCGCCAAGGATCGCTGCAGTCTTCATTCTGCGCCGCTGCATCGCCCGACTGAGCTTAGC
>NZ_JBVVQE010000068.1:0-36534 GCF_055811435.1 Mesorhizobium sp. WSM4837 | reverse complement strand
CTCCCCGTCTCTATACGGGGAGAAGTGCCCGGCAGGCGGATGAGGGGCAGCGCGACGCCGCGGAAATCCTCCGCAGCGTCACCATCTCTCGATGCTCCCCGCTCTTGTATCCGGCGACGGCACGGGGCAAGGATCGCGACCAACCGATTTGCAACGGAGGCGCAAGACATGTCGCTCAAGGGAAAGACGCTGTTCATCTCCGGCGGGTCGCGCGGCATCGGGCTGGCGATCGCGCTGCGCGCCGCGCGCGACGGCGCCAATGTGACCATCGCGGCCAAGACCGCCGAGCCCCACCCGAAGCTGCCGGGCACGATCTATACGGCGGCTGAGGAGATCGAGCAGGCAGGCGGCAAGGCATTGCCGATGCTGTGCGACATACGCGAGGAGGGGCAGGTGGCCGAGGCGGTCGCCAGAACCGTCGAAAAATTCGGCGGCATCGACATCTGCATCAACAATGCCAGCGCCATCCAACTCACCGGGACGCTGGAAACCGACATGAAGCGCTACGACCTGATGCACCAGATCAACACACGCGGCACGTTCCTGGTTTCCAAAATGTGCATTCCGCACCTGAAGTTGGCCGACAATCCTCACATCTTGAATCTGGCGCCGCCACTCGACATGAAGGCCAAATGGTTCAAGAACCATGTCGTCTATACGATGGCCAAATTCGGCATGTCGATGTGCACGCTGGGCATGAGCGCGGAGTTCGCCAGGGACGGCATCGCCGTCAATTCGCTGTGGCCGATCTCGACGATCGATACGGCAGCGGTGCGCAATCTTCTGGGCGGGGCGACAGTGGCGGCGATGAGCCGTTCGCCCGATATCATGGCCGATGCCGCGCATGCGATCCTGCTCAGGCCGTCGCGCGAAGCGACCGGCAATTTCTACATCGACGAGGAGGTGCTGCGCGCCGAGGGCGTCAGCGATTTTTCGATCTATGCGCCTGACGCGACAGGTCCGCTTGCCGGCGATTTCTTCGTGCCGGACGAGGTGTTTGCGAATTCGAAAACCAACGTGAAAAATATCTACTGACTGGCACCGGCATAGCCCTCGTTTCCCAACCAAAGCCGGAAACAAAAACCCCGCCGGCGAGGGGGTACCGGCGGGGCTCATGTGTCCCGCTGGAGTCGGGACAGGGCAGGGAAGCCCTAGCCAGAATCTGGGGTGGACGACCTCGCGATTCAATGCCTGGTTAAATCGCGACTTACATTCTCCTGCAACCTCGGCTCACTGCCGGAAATTGCCCATCCCGGTGAAACCGGGGTGGGCTGCGTCTTCCCGCATAGATTCCAGAAACCAGTTCAGGTTCCTGGAATTGCGAATTAATTCGCGCTGGCGACCGGCGCCACCAGCGAGGTGATGCGGCGGATGGCGACGCGACGGTTCTCGCGCTCAGGCTCCGACGTATCGACCTTGAGATACTCCTCGCCATAGCCCTGTGTCGTCAGGTTCTCCGGCGGGATGCTGAAGGCATTGCTCAGGGCTTCGGCGACCGCCTCGGCGCGACGGTCGGACAGAGCGAGGTTCGCCTCCGGCTTGCCGACGGCATCGGTATGGCCCTCGATCAGGAAGGTTTCCGCCGGGTTCTTCTCCAGCAGCTTCTCCATGGCGGTGGCGACGCCTTCCAGTTTCTGCACCTCGGTTTCGGGGATCGAGGCTGAACCGAATTCGAAGTTCAGCGTGTCGAGGTCGATGCGGCGGGCGATGTCGCGCACGCGGGCCGAGCGCTTGACCTCGTCGATCGAGTAGAGGCGCTGCACCCTCTCCACCGGCGGCTGTTCAAGGAAGGCATAGTAGTCTTCCGGATCCTCGACCTCCTCGGAATCCAGAATGTACTCCTCGCGCGGAATGTCGATCCGAATCGGCGGCAGGTCGTCGCCCGGATCGCGCCAGTCGCCATCGTCCTCATAGTGTCGCTCGTCGACATAGCTCAGCACATATTCGCGCCCATCGGGCGCGATGCGTGAACGCTGGACGACGTCGCCGTAACGGTTGCGGATGGTGACGATCTGGATACCATTGTCACGCTCGACGATTTCCCGGGTGCGATTGCTCGACAACTCCTCATAGTAGACGTTCCGCGCGCCACGCCGCATGCGCGGCGCATCGCTGCTTTCCACGATCGTCTGGTTGTTGAACTGGAGGATGACGCGGTCGCCGAGTTCCCTGACGACGTCGACCCCGCGCGGGCGTTCACGACGGCGGCGAATGTTTTCCTCGTCGGGCGCACGCTCAACGCGTCTGCCCTTTTCCTCCGTGGCCCGAACCATCCTCTCAAGCTTGATCGCCTGCTGGGCCGCCCTGTCGTCGGTGGGCGGCGGTCCCTGGTCGACCGGAGCCGGCCTCGGGGCTTCCGCCTGTTCGCCGTCCTGCTGGGTGGGCTGACCACCCGCGTCCTGGCCGCCGGTCTCTTGCGCGTTGTCCCTGCCGCCCTTGCGCTTGCGCCTGGCATCCTTCTGGCTGTCGAACACTGGAGCCTCGCCTTGTGCCGGACCTTCGCCTTCGGCGGGCGCGGCCTGTTCGCGCTCGGCGGGCTGCTCGCCGGTTGAAGGCTGCTCGCCTGTCACCGGCTGTTCGTCGACAGGCTTCTTGCCGCGTTCCTTGGCCTGATCCCGGGGCTTGTCGCCCTCAGCGGGAGCCGTTTGCTGGTCGGTCGGAAGCGGCTCGGCCTGCTCGCCGGCTTCCTTGCTGGCTGGCTGTTCGGATGGTGCGGCTTCGATCTGCTGATCCTGTTCCCGCTTCTTCCTGCGCGGCGTGACCTGCTCGTTGTCATTTGCAGGTGCGACCTCTTCGCCAGGCGCAGCCTGCTCGGCTTCCTGCTGCTGTTGCCGGTCGCGCTTCTTTCTGCGCGGTTCGGGCTGTTCGTCGCTGGCAGGCGCCGCCTGCTCGGCGGGCTTTTCGGCAGGTGCTGCTTCCTCCTGCTGTTCCCGGTCGCGCTTCTTTCTGCGCGGTTCGGGCTGTTCGTCGCTGGCAGGTGCGGCCTGCTCGGCGGGCCGTTCGGCCGGTGCGGCTTCCTCCTGCTGTTGCCGGTCACGTTTCTTTCTGCGTGGCTCGGGCTGTTCATCGCTGGCAGGTGCGGCTTGCTCGGCCTCCTGCTGTTGCTGCTCGCGCTTCTTTCTGCGCGGCTCGGGCTGTTCCTCGCTGGCAGGTGCGGCCTGCTCGGCCTCCTGCTGTTGCTGCTCGCGCTTCCTGCGCTGACCGCCCTGCTGCTCCTCGCCGGAAGGCGCGGCCTGTTCAGCCTGCCGCTCGCGCTTCTTGCGAGGCTTCTGCTCCGGTTCCGCCTGCGGTGCGCAGCCTTCTGCCGACTCGCCTTCGGGGCAATTCGACTGCACGAGGATCAACGGCGTGGCGGTATTCTGCGGTGGGTCGAACGCGGCACTGCCCTGCAACGGGAATGCGCCCAACGGCGCGGACGCCATCAGCAGGCCAAGTGCCGTGCCTGCCAGAATCCGTGGTTGGCGTTTCATTAAAAATCCTCCTTTGGCGTCCCATCCCGGCCCAAACTGTTCATCAACCGGATTGGTTCCGGTTAGCGGGCATTAACGGCTACGAAGGGCAATTGGCCGGCGTTTTGAAGGCGACTTCGTGTTATTCCTATGGTGCCGGCCTATGGTGCTGGCCGGGTCTGCGTCTGTTGCGGTGCTTGACCTTCACCCGGCCAGGGGCCACATCCCGTCGATGGAAACGCCGTTCTGGAAAACCAAGACGCTCGAGGCGATGACCCCGGCCGAGTGGGAATCGCTTTGCGACGGCTGCGGCAAATGCTGCCTGTCGAAACTCGAGGACGAAGACACTGGCGCGATTTACTGGACGAGCGTCGGCTGCCGGCTGTTCGACGCCGAAACTTGCCGCTGCTCCGATTATGCCAACCGGCTGGCGCGTGTCCCGGACTGCGTCGGTCTGACGCCGCAGAATGTGCGCACCATCAGTTGGCTGCCCAAAACCTGCGCCTACCGGCTGGTCGCCGAGGGCCACGATCTCTACTGGTGGCACAGGCTGGTTTCAGGCAGTGCCGAGACGGTGCATGAGGCCGGCATCTCCATGCGGGGCCGGGTCAGCGCCAGCGAGACGGATCTCACCGAGCCCGACGACTATTTCGAGCACATGCTGGACGACGAGCCCTAGCGACGGGCCTTCAGGAACCGGAACCGGCTGCCCGACAGCGCGTTTTCGACCCAAATGGTTCAGAACCGACCGGATTGTTCAGAACCGGTAAGCCGAGAAGACTGCGCAATTGCTTGTTTCTACATGAACCAGAAATGAACGGCCGGTTCGTAAAAAGTTCAGATACGCAAGCGCATTCTCCTCGCCATCGGTTCGACCAAGACACATTGGTTCGATCAACGGCGGGCGGAAGCCCTGAACAAGGAGAGAAGACATGTTCAATACGATCAAGACGGTGGCCCTTTCGGCGCTTATCGGCCTCGGCACGCTTGCCGCCATTCCCGCCACAGCCCATGCAGACAGCATCTACCTCGGCTTCGGCAACAATGACGAACCGCGCGTCGGCGTCTATTCCGGCGATGACGATGATTACTACCGCGAACGCCGCCGCGAACGCGACTGGCGCCGGTCCTGCTCGCCAAACCGTGCTCTCGGCAAGGCAGAGCGCATGGGTCTGCGCCGTGCCCGTATCATCGACGTCGGCCGCCGCACCGTGAAAGTAGCGGGCCGCCAGTATGGCGACCGCGTCGTGGTCGTGTTCGCCAATGAGCGCGGCTGCCCGGTCCTCTACCGGTAAGCGTTCGGCACGTTTGCCTACCGGCAACGGCCTGCTTGGTGGGGATGATCTTCTGCGAAGGTCAGCTTGGGACATGACCTTCTGCGAAGGTCGGCCTGGAGACACGACCTTCGCAGAAGGTCGGTCTGGAGTAGAGCCCCCTGAGATAGAAGGGTGCGGCTCGAAAAAACCCCGGAGGACCAATCCTCCGGGGTTTTTCATGCAGCAAAGTCAATATTGCTGCAACAGCCGCCTTCAGGTGGCGGTCACTTCAACTCAAAAGTGACTGTGACCTGCACCGTGTAGGAATTCTCGCCAGCCTGCACCGGAACCGATTCGCGGGCCGCATCAAAGGCCTTGGCGGTCATCGGTATCGGCGGCGGCGCGACGTTCTGGTCGGTGATTTCCAGCACCCGCCCGATGCTGACCCCGGCAGCTTCAGCCAGCGTCCTGGCCTTGGCCATGGCGTCGGCGACCGCCTTCTTGCGGGCTTCGGTGACAGTTGCCGTTGGATCCTCATTGGAGAACGAGATGCCGCCGCCCTGGTTGACGCCGAGCGATACCGCCCTGTCGAGAATCTCGCCTGTCTTGTCGATGTCGCGGATGCGCACCGAAAGCGTGTTGGTCACCTGGTAGGCGATGAGTTCGGCTTCCTGGCTGCCGTCGGGCTTGTTGGTATAATTGTAGCGCGGGCTGATCTGGATGCCGGCTGTCTGCAGGTCGCGCTCCTTGATGCCGGCCGACTTCATTGCGGCGATCACCGAAGCCATGGCGTCGTTGTTGGCATCGAGCGCGGCACGCGCGGTCTTGGCCTCGCGCATGACGCTGAGCGTCAGCAGCGCCAGATCGGGGGCCGCAGTCGCTTCGCCTTCGCCAGTGACGACGATGCGGGGCGGCGGCGGCGAATCTGCCGCGCCGGCCATCGCCGGAAAAGCGATTGCGGCGGCGAGCGCCAAGGGCAAAAGATGTCTGGTCATAAAAATCTCCTCGGTCTGCGATCCAGTCGCGCTTGTCGACTACCGCATCCGCCCAGGAATCGGAATCGATTTCGGGAAGCACGATGCGTAGATTTAAAGCGTTAGAGCGCATCTTGCGCGTCTAAGTGGACGCACGTCGCTCTAGTGTCTGAATACGGGCTGATTTGGACGATTTCGGCCAGCCCATCCGGAAAGCCTTGTGCGATTCGGGGAAAAACATTAATCCAGCCGCGTGTGGGGCCTGTAGCTCAATGGTTAGAGCCGGCGGCTCATAACCGCTTGGTTGGGGGTTCGAGTCCCTCCGGGCCCACCATGACCATTGATTTCATTGCAAAAAAGTGTCCTTTGCCCACGCCCTGCCCACGCTTTGCCCACGGCGCTTTGGCAGCAAAAAATCCTCTGAACGGGCGCGCTTTCGAACAGTTCGCGATTCATTGTGAGCCGACGATGCGCAAATTGGCCCGCCGCTTCGCCTGATCGCGCTTTTCTTCTCGCTGGTTTATCGCTCTAGCAATGTCGACGGCAATGCGCTTCTTGTTCGCCTCACGGACGTATTCGTCGGTCACCGTCATGGACGTATGTCCCATAGCCTCCATTATGGCACGCGCTTGGATGTTGCACTCGGCCAGGTAGGTACCGAATGTGCGGCGCAGTCCATGAAGCGTATAGCCATCGGGTATTCCAGCCTGCCGGGTCCAATGCCGCATCATGCCGGTTAGGCTCTTTTCCGAGAAAGTCCTGCCATAAGCAGTCTTTAAGACGGTGCCGCCTTTCGATCGGTCGAGAGGTTCAAGCGCGGCTGCCAGCTTGTCTACGACCGGAATGAACATCTCTCGACCCCCGTGGCGATTGCGGTTTTTCTTCTGCCGAAAGTCAAAGGCTTCGATCAACACCAGCGAGCCGTCGAACAGCTCGATCTCCTCGCTCACCATATCGCACCATTCAAGAGCAGCGATATCGGCGCGCCGATTGCCGAGCCAGAAACCGAGTGCGTAGCAGGTCCGAGCAGGGGTACCAATTGGATGCCGCTCTTCGTACTTTTCTCTGATCCCGATTGGCCAGGCCGGGTTCTTGGTGGACCTGGGCACGCGTACACGAATGGACAGCGATGGGTCGTCCTGCGGCTTGATCCATTTCTCGACTTGAATTGCCACCCACAACAGTTTTTTGATCGCGACGAGAAGGTGCTTGGCAACGGTCCGGTTGCCAAGAAAGATGCCCTCGATTATCGCGCGCAGACGATCGGCATCAAGATGTTCCACCGGCGTATCGCGCCACGTCAGTGGATAGTCAGGATCGACCTGCATCTCAAGGAAGCGTTCAATGAGCCGCAGGTTCTTCCGCTGCGTTGCCTCGTCAAAGTCCAGCCATTCCATGGTAGTCTCGAGTCGCCGTGCTGCATGCCCAAAAGTACGCGGCAAGGCGCGCCCGGGCATGTTGATAATTTCCGCGCTGCCAGCGCGACCTTCAACGGCACGCCGGTAGGCGATCTCAAACGCTTCGTCGCCGGGCTGGCCGGGTAAGGTTATTTGTCGAGCACGGCGATTAGCTCGGAAGCGCCAGTACTCCTTGCCATTGATCAGGCGCGAAGAAGCTCCAGGGTAGTCAGGATGTTTGGCCATTGAATTACTCTCCGCGCTGCAAGTCCTCGCGTAGGGGCTTCTGCAACAAGTCCTCACTTTTCATGGCAACGCGCAGCAGGACTGGATATGGAAAGCCTCTGCCTTGCTCTATACCTTCAAAGGTGCGCTTCGGTATTCCCAGAACCTTGGCCGCGGCTTCGGCAGTGAACCCTTCCTGGACCCGCCATGCTTTCACGTCTTGCGCGAGTTTCTCATTCTCGTTCACGTCATCCCTTCCGCGCCGGCCATCATCATACTACGCCTGCAGCGCATACGCAACCAGCGTAGTTGCTTATCTTTATTCTACGTCCCGTTTGCTTCGTTGCAACAGCTCTTGAAGGCCGCTATCTTTGTCCGGTAACGAGGTGAAAGCGATATCCAGGGCTACACGATCCCAGACAGCGCGGCTGTTGATGCGCTTGGGCTTCGGCATGCGCCCATCGGCAACCATCTCGTCAAAAAGCGTCGATCCGACACCGATGTAACGAGCTGCTTCCTCACGAGATAGCCCTCGTGGGGCATACGAGTTTGCGTCACTCTTCATGGACGCTGCCTCGGTCCTGATATTCCGGGCGTGGTGGTATCGAAGCACAAAGCCACATCCTAGTTGCCATTTCGTAGCGAGGAGATCGTGTTGGGCTAAAATAAGACGAGCCTCGTTAAGCGGAAGCGGCCTGACTAGTTCGTTCGGCGTAAACTGGCAGCAACGTGTGAACGGGGGCATTCCGGCAGGAGAGCAATCCGTGCGGCAAGTCGGCGGACGGCTTTTCGCTGAGCTGGCGATCAGTGAGCCATTACTCAGACGTCGCGTTCGGGCCGGTAGCTGCCTGTACGCTTTCCCTGCATTCAATTGCGTGAAGCGGACCCTTCACGCGATCGCTTCCATCTGCCTCAACCGACGTTTAGGGTGACGGACGACGACGGGCAATCCTTGCCGCGGACGCCGCCGCCTAGGCCGCAGGACTTCGCATCGGCATGCCCGCGAGCAAGGCGCAGGCGCTCGTTCCAGGACTTGTGATGCAGGAAGCGGCTTCTGCGGCTGACCTCGAAAGCCTCAGCCGATTAGCGATCTGGGCGCTGCGGCGCTATGCGCTCAAGCTAACGGACACTACGCATGACGGATCAGTGTGACGAATGGGACTGGTGGTGGGGAGCATGGCAAAACCGTATTCGGTGCGGAGCATGCCATGCGCTCATGGACGCCGATACGCCCTGCCCGGTCTGCGCAGCGGACTATAGCGAGCCGGAACCGGTTATCGTAGACTGTGAAATCGTATCGTATCAGCGCACGCTGCCCGGCGCGCTCGACTGGTCGCCTTACGTCATGCTGCAGATCATGCATCGGGACTGGCTTCGCCCGCTTTCCGCTACCGATCCGAAAAACCTGCCTCGTAACAAGGAACCGTCGGGAAGGGTGCTGGTCGCGCTGGTCTTCTGGACCTACTTTGAAACGTTGATGGATTGGTATTACGAGGCGGCTACGGAACGGCTTCCCGAAGCGGTTGCGCGTGATCTGCTCGGGCGATACGGGATGATCGGCAGACGCCTTGATCAAGTGCACCGCATCCTTTTTGGAACGACCTACGCGCAGGATCTCACCGACCTTGGCTTCGCCGATGTGGCCAGCCACCTCGAACACCTGCAAAAGCGACGAAACGCGTTTGTTCACGGCAATCCGGAGGCGATCGACGATCCCCTTGTCGAGCAGACTGTTCGGCTGATTCCACGCTTTCATGAGGCGTGGATTGGCTCGTTCAATTACCGCTGCGCTTGGCAGCGATAGAGCCGGCCAAAAGACAATCCGCTTGACCGGATTCCGGGCGCACGCTACGCTGATCCGCGTATTTGCGTTGTGAGAAGGAGCTTATTTTCCATGGCTCAAAAGACATTCGGTGGTGCGATCAGCGAGGCCAGAAAGGCGAAGGGCTGGAGCCTGAAGGATCTCGCCTCGCGTATTCTCCGGGAGGATGGAGATGCCATATCGCCTCAATATCTCAACGATATCGAGCATGACCGCCGCAGTCCTTCCTCTGATCGCATGGTTCACCAGTTCGCTGACGCACTCGGGATAGAGCAGGACTGGCTCTATTACCTTGCCGGCCGTTTTCCAGCGGACGTACGCGACAAGAAACTCTCGGAAAAAGAAGTGACGGACCTGATGGTTGCATTTCGCGGCGGCCCGACGAAGGGAAGGAAAAACTGATGGTGCGATACGTCCCTGACCGCACGGGCCGATTTTCGCAGCGGCCGCATTACAAGCCGGAGGAACTGGACCGCCAATGCGAGTCCATCATCAGCAGCTTTCTCAAGGAACGCTACCGAGAGGTCCGATATCCCGTATCGACCGACGATCTCACCGTGCTCATCGAACAAGACACCGAAGCGCTCGATCAATATGCGGACCTGTCTCAGTATGGGCTTCATGTCGAAGGGCTGACGCATTTCCAGCCGGGACGCAAGCCGCGCGTAATGATCTCGGACAAGTTGGCCCTTGATGACAACCGCGAGAATAGGCTGCGGACCACCCTCGCGCACGAATACGGGCATGTTCGTTTTCACGCCTATCTGTGGGATATGGAACCGCCTGCTCCTGATCTGCTTAAGCGCAATCCCAGCGCCAATATGCAGGTGTGTTTCCGGGATACAATGCTGAACGCGCCCCAGACCGACTGGATGGAATGGCAGGCCGGTTACATCTCGGGCGCTATTCTTATGCCAGTTTCCAAGGTTCGTGAGGTCGTCCGGGAATATTGCGAATCGAACGGCCTTTATGGCCTTGTCGGACAAACCGATTCGCACGGCCGCGCGTTGATCGAGGCGATCAGAGCAGCGTTTCAGGTTTCGGCGGACGCCGCGCGGATACGCTTGCTGAAACTCGGAATTCTGGGGGCGCAGAGCGCCGGACCGTCCCTATTTGATACCCTGTCGCAACCGAAATAGCGGCGGCCATCCAAACGGCTTGCATTTTTTTTGCATGCGTTTTACGCTAATTAGCAGATCGGCGGATTTGCATCGTCGAGCAAAATGAAAGGACCCAGACTATGAGTAGACGTAATCAGCATGTTGTCCCTCACCACGGTGAATGGGCAGTTCGGGCGGAAGGATCGAACCGCGTGACCTCGACGCACGATACGCAACGCGAAGCCATAGACCGCGCCCGGGAGATCTCCCGCCATCAGGAGTCGGAGCTTTTCATTCATGGGCGCGACGGTCGCATCCGGGCGCGTGACAGCCATGGTCATGATTCGTTTCCGCCGAAGAACTAAGCCCAACGAAACGACAAAAACAAAAAGGAGTTTGGAAAATGCCGCACGAAAATGAACACGGTCATGGTCATGGTGATACCTACAAGATCATTATCGACCGCCGCCCCTACGATTGGCCTAAACCCGTCATCACCGGCGCGGAGATTAAGAATCTAGTCGGCGTTGATCAGAACAGCTTCGAGGCCTGGCAGGATGTTCCGGGTCCCGAGGATATTCCGGTCGGCGACAATCAGGAGATCATTCTGACGCCGAAGGGCACCGAACGGTTCTTCACTGGCAAGAAGACAACCACGGAGGGCTGAGGGAATGACGTTTCTTCCGGCGGCCGATGTCGAATATCTGACCAGCAAGCATATCGCGTACGAAGAGGTTCAGGACGGCAACAAGAAGGGAATAATCCTGAAAGGCCGTCCGTTGCCTGACGGCCGTTTCGATGCGGAGTGCGCCGATGTCCTGATCATCCTGCCTGCCGGATATCCTGACGTTGCGCCGGACATGTTTCACTTGATGCCGTGGGTGAAACTGATCAAAGGCGGCAAATACCCGAACAAAGCCGATCGGCCGGTTACGTTTGCCGGAAAGAACTGGCAACGGTGGTCGCGTCATAACAATGAGTGGCGGTCCGGTGTGGACGGCATCTGGACCATGATCAAGCGAATCGAAGACGCCTTGGAGAAGGCTGCATGACGACGTACAGCCTCTCACTCCGGGACAGTCATCTGGAAGAACTGCGCAATCATTTGCTGCGCCCGGATGGCTGTGAACATGCCGCATATCTGCTTTGCAGCTGGGCAGACATTCGCCGCGATCCCTGGGACCGGGAAGCGCACGAGAAATTCATTGTCGAACAGGTCGTGACGGTTCCCGACGATCACGTCGTGGAATCGACATCGAACGTTGTCACCTGGACGACCACGTCTTTCGTGCAGTTGCTCAAGCAAGCCGAAGCGAAATCGCAGGTGGTGGCAATCGTTCACAATCACCCTTCGGGCATGACGGAATTTTCGGAGCAGGATGATCGCAACGAGCCTGATCTCGTACAATTGGCGGTGAATCGGAATGGCGCCGGTACGAAAATGCTCAGCGTCATTTTGACGGCGGATGGAAAGCTCTCCGGTCGGGTCTGGCTCTTCCCCAATGAAGGCGCTCACGAACCACTTCGGATGGTCCGGGTCTACGGCAACCGATTTGCTCTTCACTATCCCGACAGGGGGAGCGGGCTGCCGGCACCGGCCCTGCAACGACAGGCACTGGCGTTCGGCAAGGCCCTCAATGAAGACCTGAGAAAATTGCGGGTCGGTGTGGTCGGATGCGGCGGAACGGGAAGCGCCGTCGCAATGCTGCTCTCGCGTCTCGGGGTGGGTCAGATCGTTCTGATCGATAACGATATCGTCGACCAGACGAATCTCAATCGACTACACGGATCCACGCAGACCGATGCGGATGCGATGCGACCAAAAGTGGAAGTCGTGGCACGGGAAATCTCGCGCCTCGGGCTTGGTGTGCGGACGGTCCCCATCGAAGCTGGGTCGGCGACCCGGGTTGCCGTGACGCCTTGCGGTCATCCGATGTGATATTCGGTTGCACCGACGACCATGAAGGCCGGTTGTTCCTCAACCGGTTTGCCTATTACTACTTAATACCCGTATTCGACATCGGCCTGGCCATCGACGTTGACGATCAGGAAGTCCCAAAGGTGAATGCGCTGGACGGGCGCGCCACCGTGCTGATGCCGCCCGAAACCTGCCTCGTTTGCCGGGGTGTCATTGACCCTGAGATCGCACGGGCGGAAGCACTCAAGCGGGAAGACCCCGAAGAATATGAGCAGCGCAAGGCAGAGGCCTATGTCGCCGGCGGCGGCGACCCCGCTCCTGCGGTCGTGACCTTCACGACGGAACTCGCCTGCCAGGGCATCAACGAACTGATTCACCGGCTACAAGGCTTCCGCGGCGAGGACGGCTCAGCCGCCAATCGGGTACGCAAGTTTCATCTCAATGAAGATCGCCGGTTTGGGCACAAATCAAAACCGGGTTGTGCCGTCTGCGGATCGGATGCGATCTGGGGCGAAGGTGATATCGAGCCCTTTCTTGGAAGGATCGGCTGATGCAGGTGATCGCGTCGATACTGCTGTGGCTGCTTGTTCAACTGCGGCTGATTCAGGCGCCGGATTTTGTCGCCTTGACGATCACGGATCACCCGGAACCGGGAGACATGAAATCGGGGAAGATCTATATCGTGCGCGGGAACGATTATCAGAAATGGGCCTACTTCCGGTGCCCCGCCGACCTCTCCGAGATTATCCAGCTTTCCCTGATGGAAAAGCGCCGTCCGCATTGGAAAATCACGGCGGACATCCTAGGCAGGCCGACCGTGCATCCTTCCGTGCGCCAACTTGATGGTTCATTCGCACATTTCTGGATCAAGAAGGGCCGAGTTCACTGGTGCGCAGATAGCGGTCGACGGCCTCAATCTGGGACATACGCAATTTAGCCTGTTACGTCACCAGGTCTCGGCGACCACCAGCAAATGGCCGCGTTCGATCTCGTCGCGCTCGCACTGGCCATCGCGCTCCTCCACGAATTCAAAACATCATGTCCCGGGCCGAGAAAAGCAAGCAGCAGGTGCATGAAGAGAGATAGCCTGCGACACCTGGGCGCGAGACTTCATGACCAGCGGCATCGCCGGTTACGCTGGCGACAATGGGCACACCTTGACCTGCCAATGAGTTTTTCCTTCACATGGAGTTGGCGTCCGGCCTTGACTGAAGGACGGACTGATGAAGCGGAAGCTGTTTACGGAAGAGCAGATCATTGCGGTTCTGCGCGAGCACGAGGCGGGCGCGAAAACGGGCGATCTGGCCCGCAGGCACAAGGCGAAGTATGGCGGGGTGGACGTATCCGACGCCAAGCGCCTGAGGCCCTTGAAGACGAAAATGCGAAGCTGAAGAAGCTGCTCGCCGACCAGATGCTGGAAGCCTCGGCACTTCGCGAGCTTCTGTCACAAAATGGTAGGGCCGGCCGCCAATCGCGAAGCCGTCGCGCATCTGTAGGCCGTCATGGGCCTATCAGAGCGTCGGGCCTGTTCCTTCGTCGGTGCCGATCGCAAGGTGATCCGCTACCAGTCATGCCGTCCGCCGGAGACCGAACTGCGCCGGCCGGCTACGGGATCTTGCCAATGAACGCGCCGGATTGGCTATCGGCGGTTGTTCATCCTGCTGCGGCGGAAGGGCAAGCCGTCAGGGATCAACCGCATCTATCGGCTCTACCCGGGAGGAAGGGCTGAGGGTTCGCAAGCGCGGGGCGTGGCGACGAGCGGTGGGCACGAGAGCGCCGATCCTGGTTGAGGCGAGACCGAATGCGCGCTGGTCCTTGGACTTCGTGCACGACCAGTTTGCCTGCGGACGGCGCTTCCGCGTGCTGAACATCGTCGATGACGTGACGCGCGAATGCCTGGCCGCATCCCGGACACGTCGATCTCCGGTCATCGGGTGGCACGTGAGCTGACCGATCTGATCAGCCGTCGCGGCAAGCCGGACATGATCGTTTCCGACCACGGCACCGAGTTCACCTCGAACGCCATTCTTGCCTAGTCGAAGGACCACAATTTCGAATGGTACTACATCGCGCCAAGCAAGCCGATGCAAAAGGCTACGTCGGATCCTTCAATGGCCGTATGCGGGACGAGCTGCTGAACGAGAGCCTCTTCTTCGGCATCGATCATGCGCGGAGCGCCATCGCCGAATGGAGGAGGATTTCAACACCGCGAGGCCACATTCCTCGCTAGCATACCAGACCCCGGCGGCGTTCGCCGGAACCCTGACCGCAACCGCCTCCGACGCTCCGCTCGATAAGGGCTTCGCGTCTCCGCCGGTTGCTCAACCCGCGCCCTACAGCGTAACAGAAACGGTCGAGGCTCTAATTGCTGCTGGATGAAAGTTCAGTGGGAGGTCACAACCTGCAGCGTGGCCACCCCGGAGCGTCCGCTATGAGGGAGCGACAGAACCAACTTCAGTGACCGAGATGAGGGCGCAAAGCTCACTTTCACTTCCCGCCATGCATGGGCCGAATTCGAGTCAGAATGCTTGGCTTCACCGGAAGTTTGGGCAGTGTTAATGTATCCCGAAAGCGGGAGGGATCACCCTCTCGCAGAATTTGTACAGTGGTATAGCGCTGCAAATCACCATTCGTCTTGGTCATTGGGTTCGCCAGACCATAGATGGCCCAGTTTTAGGGGTCTTCAACCGCCGGTAATTTTCACCCGCGCGTTTTTGCTCTCGAGTTCATCCAGATAATCGGCCCACCATTGCATCATCTTTACGCGCTCTTCCCAGTGCTCTGCCCGGGCGTAGGCGCGACGAACGTCGTTGCTCTCAACATGGGCCAGCTGCCGCTCTATGGCGTCCGGATGCCACTTTCCGCATTCGTTTAGCAGAGTCGATGCCGTTGCTCGAAAACCGTGCGCGGTAGCTTCTTCCTTACCGTAGCCCATGCGGCGCAGGGCGGCGTTAAGCGTGTTGTCGGAAATCGGACGCGAACCCGATCGAACACTAGGAAACAGCAGCAGCCCACCACCAGAGATTTCTCTAAGCGAGGTCAGGGCGCTGACGGCCTGCGTTGCAAGGGGTACGCGGTGCGGCCGTCGCATCTTCATGCGTCCTTCAGGGATTGTCCAAACCGAGCTTTCGAAATCGAACTCGTCCCATCCGGCCGCGCGCAGCTCGCCGGGGCGGGGAAACAGCAGGGCCATCAGCTTTAGGGCGGCTCGGGTTGTAGGCTGTCCGTCAAATGCATTGATCGCCCTCAGCAAGCCTCCCAAGGCCTTAGGATCGGTAACCGCGGCTCGCGGCGTGACCGTCGGACCGACGAGTGCGCCCCTCAGGGCGACCGTCGGATCTACATCGGCGCGTGCGGTTGCGATTGCATATCGAAACACGCTGCCGATGGTGGAGCGCAGTCGCCTGGCCGACTCGTATCGACCGCGAACCTCCACGCTGCGGAGAGCGGCAAGAATTGTGGCCGGATCGATCTCCCGAACGCTTTTGTCCCCAAACGTAGGATAGGCAAAGTCGAGCAACCATTTGACCTTGGTGATGGTCCGGTCGGCACGTCCCTCCTTCTTCAGCTTGTCGACATAGTCCTCCGCGATTAACCGAAAGGTGTCCTCTGCCGAAGCCTTTTGCGACTTACGCTCTTGTGCGGGGTCGATGCCACGTAGGAGGAGACGTTTGGCGGTATCGCGCGCCTCGCGTGCCTCAGCGAGGGAGATGAGGGGATAGCTGCCCAACGCCAGAAGCTTCTGCTTGCCGCCAAAACGATAGGCGAGGCGCCATAGGCGAGATCCAGTAGGCTGCACCCAAAGCTGGAGCCCGCCACCGTCAGTCAATTTCACGAGCTTGGAAGTGGGTCGGGCATTTCTGCATTTCACGTCGGAAAGGGCCATTTTCGGGACCTCCGTTTGGCTGCATCGATACCATCAGGATCTCCGATACCAGCGAAAATACCAGCCCTCCGCCTCGTTGGACCAACTACGCCGAAATTCCACAAAACCCGACCAACCGCGCCTTGCGCGACAAAATATTCAACGATTTCAGCTTGTTGCCGAAACAGAAGCGTAGAAGATTCGGCGAAAGAGACTATCGGGAGAAGAGGGGATGGTGCCCAGAGGCGGATTCGAACCACCGACACGCGGATTTTCAGTCCGCTGCTCTACCAACTGAGCTATCTGGGCCTGTTCCGGCACGCGGGCAGTTCTGCACGCCGGATTTCTTGAAAGCGCCGCAGGCGCCCCTTGAAAGCGCGTGGGTTATAGCACGGGAATCCGGCCTGTCCAGCGCCTAAGCGTTGATTTCAAGCGGCAAACGAGCAATCACTGGACAGCTCGATTCATGGGACGTGGTCGAAGTCACCAAGCCGTGCCGAACAGCTTCATTTGGGAGGGTCGTTGTCCGTTTCGTCCTCGTCGTCGCGGCCCGAAATGACATAGGTGCCCTTGAGCCAGCGGTTGAGGTCGATGTCCTTGCAGCGCACGGAGCAGAACGGGTAGGTCTCGCGCGCCGACGGCTTGCCGCATTCGGGGCAGGGCCGCTTGGGGCGCAGCGGCGTGACCTTGTCGTCCGCACCCGAGTTCATGGCCGAACTGACTGCCAGTTGGCATGCACCTTGAAGCCCTCGCCGGCCAGCAGCGCCACCGTCTCATAGAGCGGCAGGCCGACGACGTTGGTGTAGGAGCCGATAAGCTTGACGACGAAGGCGCCGGCCAGACCCTGGACGGCGTAGCCGCCGGCCTTGCCGCGCCATTCTCCCGAGGCCACATAGGCGTCGATCTCGGCGCGCGGCAGCCGCTTGAAACGCACCCTGGTCTCGACCAGTCGCTGGCGCAGCTTGCCGCTCGGCGTAACCAGGCAGATGCCGGAATAGACCCGGTGCGAACGGCCGGACAGCAGTCCGAGGCAATTGACGACGTCGTCGAACGTTTCGGCCTTGGGCAGGATGCGCCGGCCGACGGCGACCACCGTGTCGGCGGCCAGCACAAAGCTCGGTGCATAATCCTCTTCCGTCTGCAGCGAGGCCAGCGCCTTTTCGGCCTTTTCCTTCGACAGGCGCTTGGCCAGCGAGCGTGGATGCTCGGCGCGCAGCGGCGTTTCGTCGACGCCGGCCGGCAGCACGCGGTCCGGCTCGATGCCGGCCTGCTGCAGCAGTTCGATCCGGCGCGGCGAACCCGAGGCAAGCACGAGCTTCTGCAAAATGCTCATCGCGATCCCGGCCGAGCTCTGACGATCTTACTTGAAACGGTAGGTGATGCGGCCCTTGGTCAGGTCGTAGGGTGTCATCTCGACAAGGACCTTGTCGCCGGTCAGCACGCGGATACGGTTCTTGCGCATGCGGCCGGCGGTGTGGGCGATGATTTCGTGTTCGTTTTCAAGCTTCACCCTGAACATCGCATTGGGCAATAATTCCGTGACGACACCCGGAAACTCGAGGACTTCTTCCTTCGGCATTCGATACCTTTGCTTGGATGGATTCCCAGCGCCTAGAGCATGATGCCGAAAAGTGTGAAGCGGTTTTCGGACGACATCATGCTCTACTTCTTGGATTTAGAGGCGGATTCAGATTTCAGGTCGAACAGACCTGAAATCATCCGACTCTAGCCGGAATTTGGGCGGAACCTATATGATAATCGTGCGCTTGTGAACATGCTTAAATCAGCCCGGTTTCTCTGCTTCCGGCGCCAGAAAACGGCGGCCGATCCGCGCCTTCAGCCGTTCGCGCACCTCGCGATAGGCGGCCATGATCTGCTCGCGCGTGCCGCCGACGCCAGTCGGGTCCGGCATCGGCCAATATTCGACGTCGACGGAAAGCGAGCGGGTAAGCTCGAGCGCGGTGTGATGGGCTTCCGGCGACAGCGTGATGATCAGGTCGAAATAGTCGTCCTCGAGATCGTCCAGTGTCCTCGGGTGCCGGTCGCCGAGCGAAAGCCCGTCCTCGGCCAGCACGGCGTCGACGAACGGGTCGCGTTCGCCGCCGCGCACCCCGGCCGACGCGACGAAGGTCGCGGCCGGAAGCACTTTGCGCGCCAGCAGTTCGGCCATCGGCGAGCGCACGGCGTTCATGGCGCAGACGAACAGGATCGAGCGGGGCGGGATCGAGCGGGGCAGAGGGACTGACAGTTCAGCCTCGCCAGTGCAGTACGCAGACCAGCGTGAACAGCCGGCGCGCCGTGTCGAAATCGATGTCGATCTTGCCGGCCAGCCGGTCCATCAGTGTCTGCGAGCCCTCATTGTGCAGGCCGCGCCGGCCCATGTCGATCGCCTCGATCTGGCTGGGCGTCGAGGTGCGGATGGCATCGTAATAGCTTTCGCAGATCATGTAATAGTCCTTGACGATGCGCCTGAGTGGCGTCAGCGACAGGATGTGGGTTACGACCGCCGCGCCATCCTCGCGCGTCACCGCGAAGACCAGGCGGGATTCGGCCAGCGACAGTTTTAGCCGGTAGGGCCCGGCGCCGTCGTCATTGACCGGCTGGAAGCTGTTTTCCTCGATCAGGTCGAAGATCGCCACCGCCCGCTCATGCTCGACGTCGGGCGTCGAACGGCCGATCGATTCGTCGAGTTCGACATCGATGAGCCTGGCACGGGTTCGATCGTAGTCCGCCATGTCAGCTACATATTCAGCCGGATGGCGACGGAGCGTCCATGCCCGTCGAGGCCTTCCGCTGTGGCCAGCGCGATGGCCGCCGGCGCCAGCGCCCGCAATTGCTCCGGCCCGAGCTTCAGGATCGAGGTGCGCTTGACGAAATCGAGCACCGAAAGCCCGGACGAGAAGCGCGCCGAGCGCGCCGTCGGCAGCACGTGGTTGGAGCCGCCGACATAGTCGCCGATGGCTTCCGGCGTGTGGCGGCCGAGAAAGACGGCGCCGGCATTGCGCATCCGCGCCAGGAAGGCTTCCGGCTCGTCGATGGCAAGCTCGACATGCTCGGCCGCGATGCGGTCGACCAGCGGCAGCGCCGCCTCGATTCGGGGGACGTGGATGACGGCGCCGAAATCGCGCCAGCTCGCCGCCGCCGTCCCGGCGCGCGACAGGTTTTGCAACTGGCGTTCGACCGCCTGTTCGACCGCCGCGCCGAAGACAGGATCGTCGGTGATCAGGATCGACTGCGCCGACACGTCATGCTCGGCCTGGGCAAGCAGGTCGGCGGCGATCCAGTCCGGATCGTTATTGCCGTCGGCCACGACAAGCACTTCCGATGGCCCGGCGATCATGTCGATGCCGACCGTGCCGAACACCTGGCGCTTGGCCGCCGCGACATAGGCATTGCCGGGGCCGACGATCTTGGCGACCGGCTTTATCGTTTCGGTGCCGTAGGCAAGCGCTGCGATCGCCTGCGCGCCGCCGACGCGGTAGATCTCGGTTATGCCGGTCAGGTCCGCCGCCACCAGCACCAGCGGATTAATGATGCCGCCGGGCGCCGGCACCGCCATGACGACGCGCTCGACGCCGGCGACCTTGGCCGGCACGGCGCTCATCAGCACCGAGCTTGGATAGCTCGCCGTACCGCCCGGCACATAGAGCCCGACCGCCTCGATCGCGGTCCAGCGCGAGCCGAGCTCGACGCCGGCAGCGTCGGTATAACGGTCGTCGTTCGGCCGCTGCCGCTCGTGATGCGAACGGATGCGGTCACGGGCGAATTTGAGCGCCTCGATCGTCTGCGGGTCGGCCGCATCGTAGGCCTTGGCGATGTCGTCTTGCGACACGGCAATGCCGAGGCCTTTCAGATCGGCCTTTTCGAATCTCTGCGTGTAGTCGATGAGCGCCGCGTCGCCCTCGGCGCGCACCCGCGCGATGATCGCGCGCACCACCGCGTCGACGTCCTCCGAGACCTCGCGCTTGGTCAAAAGGAACGCGGCAAACCGCTGCTCGAAATCGGCATCGGACAGACGAAGCGTGATGGCCATCTTGTGTCCTCAGGCTCCGTGGAAGGGACGCGACGTCGCTTCCCAGGCGCCGCCAATGTCAGCCAGCCGCGCCTCGATGCACTCGACATCGAGCATGATCGCGCCGCCGCCTGAAAAGATCAGCTCGACAATGCCGGCCGGCTTGTCGAGCGCGACGAAGCTGATCGCCAGCAGCGACAGCACCTCGTCCGGCTTGTCGCGGGCCATGCCGCTGGTCTTGGCGCCCAGCACCCGGTCGAAATGCAGCACGCTTTGCCGCCGCTCATTGTGCTGGCGGAAGAAACCGGATTTCGCCTCCCAGACGAAGCGGTTCATCGTCATCATGAAGCGCTTGACCGCCGGCATGTATTCGAGGTCGCCGACCTTGAGCACGGCGTCCTGGACATGGGCCGAGACGATGCTCAGATCCTGATCGTCGAGCGCGACAAGCTTGAGAAGGTTCATGCGGAGTTCGCACCTGCGAAGGATTACATCAGTTTTCTGTTAGGCGGTCTTGGCGATCCGTGCAACCGCGCCACGGATTCCAGCACAATCGCATCAGGTTTGCGCCGCCCCTCACCTGCCTGCCGGCATCCTCTCCCCGCGGGGAGAGGGACGCCTTCGCAAGGATTTCGCCAATATCCGGCGTTGCAGAAAGGGCGCCGAGGTCGCGGCCAGCCCCTTCTCCCCGTCACTATACGGGGACAAGATGCCGGCAGGCAGATGAGGGGCAGCGCCGACCTCAGGCCGTTACCTCTACCCCGAAATCCGCTCGATCTCCGCGCCGCAGCCGGACAGCTTTTCTTCCAGCCGCTCAAAACCGCGGTCGAGATGATAGACCCGGTTGACCGTGGTCTCGCCTTCGGCTGCCAGGCCGGCGATGACCAGCGACACCGAAGCGCGAAGGTCGGTCGCCATCACCGGCGCGCCCTTCAGCTTCGGCACGCCGTCGACGATCGCCGTCTGGCCGGACAATGTTATGTGGGCGCCGAGCCGGGCAAGTTCCTGGACGTGCATGAAGCGGTTTTCGAAGATCGTCTCGGTGATGCGCGACTTGCCCTTGGCCATCGTCATCAGGCCCATGAACTGCGCCTGCAGGTCGGTCGGGAACGCCGGGAACGGCGCTGTCGTCACGTCGACCGGCGCAATGCCGGCGCCGTTGCGCCTGACGCGGATGCCGGAATTGGTCTGCGTGATCTCGGCGCCGGTTTGGGAAATCACGTCGAGCGCGGTCTGCAGCAGGTCCGCCCGCGCGCCTTCGAGCACGACATCGCCGCCGGTCATGGCGACGGCCATCGCATAGGTGCCGGTCTCGATGCGGTCGGGTATCACCCGGACGCGCGCGCCCGACAGCGCCTCGACGCCGTCGATGGTGATGGTCTCGGTGCCAGCGCCATAAATCCTGGCGCCCATGGCGTTGAGGCATTCGGCGAGGTTAAAGATCTCAGGCTCGCGGGCGGCGTTTTCGAGCACCGTCTCGCCCTTGGCCAGGGACGCCGCCATCATCAGCACATGGGTGGCGCCGACCGACACTTTCGGGAAGACGTAGCGATTGCCGACAAGACGGCCGTTCCTGGTCTTGGCGATGACATAGCCGGTGTCGACGTCGATATCGGCGCCCAGCGCCTGGAGGCCTTCCAGGAAAATGTCGACCGGCCGCGTGCCGATGGCGCAACCGCCGGGCAGCGACACCTTGGCCTCGCCCATGCGGGCAAGCAGCGGGCCGATCACCCAGAAGGAGGCGCGCATCTTCGACACCAGCTCGTAGGGGGCCGTTGTATCGACGATGTTGCGGGCGGAGAAAGTGACGGTGCGCGAATAGCCCTCCTGCTGCTTTTCGCGGCGTCCGTTGACCGAGTAGTCGACGCCATGATTGCCGAGGATGCGGATCAACTGCTCGACATCGGCCAGATGCGGCACGTTTTCCAGGGTCAGCGTGTCGTCGGTGAGCAGCGAAGCGATCATCAGCGGCAGCGCGGCGTTCTTCGCGCCCGAGATCGGGATGCTTCCGGCAAGCTTGTTGCCGCCGACAATTCTGATGCGATCCATGGAAGAGCGTCCCCTCGGCCGAAAGGCCGGTTTATCGGTTGAGTCTGTTGTGGCCCGTCTAAACCATTGGCCGGCTTGGTTCAAGAAACAGGATTCTCGCCCTGGCCAGCCTGTTGATATCAATCCTTTTGCGTTTCCCTTAAGGCGCCGAACCCTTCCGGCCGCTTGTCAGCCTCGCCAGTGCGTCGCGAGCGCGACTGCGCCTTGCGCTTCTGCAGATTGGCGCGCAATTGCTCGGCGAGCCGGGTCTGGCGGTCAGCCTTCTTCGGTGGGCTGTCCTTTTTCGATGGCCCGCCCTTGTCAGTTGGAGTTGCCTTGTCGTTCATGGTTCCGTCCCGGCTGACCCGCTATTCAGGGATAGCCAACAATGTGGCGCTGCCATGTCCGCAAAAGCCGTCGGAGCGGGCTTTCACAGATCGCTTGCGCTTGGCCTTGCGCTTGCCGGTTCGATATGGCAGAAGCCCCGCCATCAGCGGCTGCGGTAGCTCAGTGGTAGAGCACTCCCTTGGTAAGGGAGAGGTCGAGAGTTCAATCCTCTCTCGCAGCACCAGTTTATCCCATTGAAATCGTTCAACCACTTGACACGCAAGGCTCTCGTGATCGCTGCAGATTCCTTCAACGGAATTGGTTGGCACAAGATCGACAAGCGCAGCCCCTTGACATCGACGTGTATCCATTCCCATACGATGAAGGTGATGTGCGACGAGATTCAGGCTCCCACGGCCAGAACAGGTCATAGCGCCCGGGAATCAGCATGCGTGCGAACATCCTGGCTGCACAAACCATGCCGGCTGGGATTTTCGCGAGGCCTAGCAAGCCTCGCGCAGGTTCTGCTTCGAACATCGCGCTGAGAGGGAGCGGTTTCTTTTAGAACGTCAACCAATCCGCCATCCCTTCGCGTCTGAAGCCCTACCGGGTTTGACGTCGATCAGCCTCGTACCGCCGAAGGATTTCTACAACGCGATCGCAAGACTTTAGGCATGTCACCGTTTCGCGGTGTCAGCATCCCGCTCGTCGCGTCTGAGGAACTCGCTGGTGACCGTGCCGAGTTGGTTTTCCAGCCAATCTGCCATCGCCTCTTCTTCGCGGAGGTTTTCTTTACACGCTCTTTGGGTCTCGGAGTCGCCGACCTCGCCGGCTGCGGCAATGAGCATTTTGTAGCTGGCGATTTCCATATGTTCGAATGTGTAGCTAGCCAGTGATCCTTTCATCACCTCATCGCCTGCAAACATGCCGCTGATGTTCTGTCCGATGGCGATTAGCTTACCGCCGGCGTCCTTCAGCGTCGAAGATCCGTCGCCGATCCGATCGAGGCATTGTTCAAGACGTTTTGCCTGTTGCCTCGTTTCTTCGAGATGCATGTTCATCCGGTCGCGAATCTCGGGATAGTTTTCGAGACGCTCGATTTGGCCGCTCAACATGGTCTCGGCTTGTTCTTCCATGGCGTGAGCGTCGCGAAGCCACTGCACCAGACGTTCCTTGGAGTCTGTCATGTCTGTCTCCGTTGGTCAGCATTGTCTTACTGCCATCGCAACGCTGCCACAGACCGTTAGTTCCGATCGCCTGCAAAGCGCAGTCGATACCCGGCGGTGACCACGACATCCCGTCCCGCAGGTCGCTGCCTCCCCGGCCAAAAGCCCCTTGAAGCGCAACATTAGCGTCAGCTAATAGTGCTCTGTGAGCAGTGGGCGTTGCCTGGTAGGCGCCGGCCGGCAGCTTTTGGTCCGCCGCAGGAACAAGCTCCAGAGGTTAGGGCGGTGAGTATCTCAGATCAGAGCGGCCCGAGGACGAATGTGGCCAGTAGGGCAACAAAAAGCACAGCGGTGATCACGGCGCCCCACATGAGGACCCTTCCTGTGCCGCGTTGCTCTTCCTCGCGAGGTATCTCTTTCGCCATAGCAAGCATCCTTTTTGAGAAGTTCGGTGACTCAGCAACGTGTCTTGCGGAGGCTGGTTCCCGGCAGCCATCTTGAACGGATCAGCTTTCGGAGGGGCCTATTGATGCCCTGGTTCATTTGGATATTTCCCTTGGACCCACGCCATGGGCGCGCTGTCGCTAGAAGTCCATGCGATGGACGCCGGTTTTGGCACCGAATTCTTACTGCTAATTTAGCTGGAAGTGATGGAACCTGTTTGCCCCCGCCAAGTTCGTTAGGCAATGGAGGAGATTGCCACCATGAACAGTGTCATTTATCTCATCGGCCTTGTCGTCGTCGTGCTTGCGATCCTCTCCTTCCTCGGATTCCATTAGGAGATACCATGCAGCGCGAAGACGATCAGGGCCGTAAGCCGGCCGATTTCGAAACAGCCAAAAGCGAACTGTCTGAACGGTTCCAGCAGGAAACGCAGACCGCGACAGAGGCGCTACACGGCGCTCGCGACGAACTCGCCAGGAAGGCGGGCGACTACGCTGCTGAAGCGAAGCAGGCGTTGTTCGACAAAGCCGAGGGAACACAGCGCGATATCAGCTCCAACCTGAAGGCCTTTAGCGGAGCCTTGCGAGCAGCAAGCGAGCATCTGGCGAATAATAATCAACGGACCGCTTCGAAGTTCACCCTCGATGCCGCCGGCTCGCTTGAACGCCTTTCATCTTCGTTGAAGGACAAACCATTCGAAGATGTTCTTGGCGAGATGCGGACTTTCGGCCGCGAAAACTCAGGGGCGCTGATAGCCGGCTCAGTATTGGCAGGCTTGGCGCTGGGGCGGTTTATCAAGAGCACGCCGCCATCTGCTCGGACCGAGACACCGAGTCGATCGCAAACAGACGGGGGTTCAGAAACGGTTTCGAACTCGGATCAGTCCGCTACGCGATCGGCAGAGGCACCTGACACTACGCCGCCCCCCTTCAATCAGCCCAGAGACGACAGGGATTTGGCAGGCGCAAGCCTGGAGCAGAACCCATGAACAACAATCAGGAAAGTCGCGGCCTCGCAACCCTCGTCAGCGATCTGGCACAGCAGGTCACAAGCCTGCTTCAAACCGAAAGTAGGCTGTTGCGGGCCGAAATGTCGGAGAAAATCAGCAAGGCCGGCACAGGCGCCGCCGAGGTTCTGGCCGGCGCCATATGCCTTCTCGCGGCCTTGATGGTGCTTTTGCAAGCACTCGTAATCGCCCTGGCGAGTGCCGGCCTGGGAGCGGGATGGTCCTCGCTGCTTGTCGGGATCGTCGTCGCGGTACTGGGGATCATTCTCTTGCGCTCCGGCACGAAAAGCATGGCTCCTTCCGAGCTGACGCCTGATCGCACACAAGACCAACTCAAGCGCGACGCGCGCGTGATCAAGGATCAAATAAGATGAGCGAAAAATCCGCAGCCGAGCTCGAACGCGATGCCGACATCGCCCGTGCTAAAGTAGCAGACACCGCCGATTCGATCCGCAGCAAGATGACACCGGGTCAATTGATCGACGAATTTACCGGGATGTTCGCCGGTGGCGAGGGATCTGCCATGCTTGGCAATCTCAAGTCGCAAGTCAGGGACAACCCGTTGCCATTGACGTTGATTGGAGCCGGCCTGGCCTGGCTGATGCTCGGCGACGGCACGTCGGCAACCAACTCAGCTGCCGCCGCCTATCGGACAGGCACAGCTCCTGACGCTTTCTCTAACTTGCGCGGCGATGATTTCAGCCAGGGCAACGAAGGGTCCGGAATCGGGGCGATGCTCTCCGATACCGCCGGTTCGGTTACATCAGCAGCAAGCGACGCGGCCGAAGCTGCAGCAAACGCTGCAACGGGCGCCAAGGAGAGGATGACAAAAACCGCCGGACAGCTCGGCTCAAGCGCCAGCGAGATAGCGGCTCGGACGCGCCAATCGGCACAAGACCTCTTCGAGCGCGAACCGCTGGCTATCGCCGCAGTCGGCCTTGCGCTGGGCACTGCCATCGGGGTGATGCTGCCCCACACAGCCACAGAGGACGAGCAACTTGGCGCCTACCGCGACAAAATTCGCGACAGTGCGGAGGAGGTTTTCGAAACGGGCCTGGAGCAAGCAAAGCAAGTTGCCGCCGAGGCCTACGAAACGGTCAAGGAAGAGGCCGACCGGCAAGGCTCGGGTGGAGATGCAGGCACCCTAGCAGGCAAGGTCGGCAAAGTTGTGGAATCGACCGCAAACAGAACTGAGGAAGCCATTCGCGATCGTTTGCCGGGGTCGTCGGACGAGTCTTCTACCACCACATAGCGTCGCCACCAGCCTGAATGACGCGCTTGGTCCATACGATGTCATCCGGCACCGTCGCCGGTCGTAACCACACCGGATCGGAAGCGATTGCGGATGTGGTCTTGAAGTAGCGGCATTCACAATGGCGGCTTTGAACGCGGCGAAGGTCTCCGGCGGCACGTCCTCAGACTGGTAACATTTACCGCTGGCCACGAACCACGCCGAGAGGGTTCTGCGTTCCGGATCGTATTCCGTTTGCGTATCGAGGTGAACGCCATAACGCTCACACCTTGGTTCGGCGCGGGCCTGCTAGGTTTCTCCCCTTTTGGGTCCTATGACGCTAGTTAGAAAATCGCCAGATCGTCCTGAACGCGGGTCTGCAACGACCTAAACTTGCGTCCCGGTCCACCGCGTGAAGGTGGACCGACCCCGCTACCGCGACGTCGAAAGCCGGCGCTTCAAGCAGAGGCGCGCCTATCGGGGATCGCTTCGCCGTCGGCACCTGACCCGATCGTTCCAAGTCGGCCTGGTCCGGTGCCTGAACGACCGCCTGGAAGAGCTCGAACCCATCCCGAAATACGGCTGGTGTGTCGGGCATCGGCCCGCGTAGCGACCGACGCCTAAAGGCCGGCAGACAGGCCGCCGACAAGGTCAACCTGAACCGCGCGTTGGGCAACCAAGTCCGAAACCAAGTTCGCACGATATTTGGAATCAAGATTAGTCGGGTTGCCTCCCCGGCCGTAAGCCTTGAAGCGGAACGTTAGCGCGCGCTGATGGTTTTCTTTCAGCAGTGGTTGGCAATGCGACGTCAGAGGCATCCAATGTTGACCGTCGAAGGAAAATGGATATGGGACAGCTGGTATTGCCGGGATGATCAGGGACTCTGGCATGCCTTCTTTCTGCAGGCCGATCGCTCGCTAGGGAATCCCGAACTGCGACACTGGAATGTCACCTGGGGCCTTGCCACAAGTCCTGACCTGCGCAAATGGACGTATCGGGGAACGGTTTTCCGGCCGAGCAAAACTCCGTCTTTTGATGATCTGACGATCTGGACCGGCTGCATTGTGCGGAACGACAGGAATTCATGGACCCTCTTCTATACCGGGACATCACGCGCTGAAGAGGGCAAGATACAACGAATCGGACGCGCGAGTAGCGCCGATCTAGTCCATTGGAGAAGGCAGGGCCTTGCGCTCGAGCGCACCGGTGAGAATGCCGAGTATTACGAGGGTTGCGTTCCGCGGCGCTGGAAGGACTGCTCGCTGCGGGATCCTTGGGTGATACGTGACCCCGAGGGCTCTGGCTGGCTGATGTATTTCACGGCCCGATCGCCGATGCCATCGGATACCAATGCCTCTGGTGCAATTGGCGTTGCCCATTCGCACGATCTTGTAAATTGGCAGCTTCAGCCTCCGGTTTATGTCGGATCTTTCGGGGAAATCGAGGTCCCCCAAGTCTTCCAGCGGGGCGACAAATGGTTCTGCCTCTTCTGCACACATTCACAATGTTGGTCGGAAGAATTCAAACGCAACTATCCGGGAGAGCCGGTAGCGGGCATCCACTATCTTGGTGCCGATCATCCCTTGGGGCCATGGAAACCGGCGGACGGTCCATTCCTATACGGCACACCCGACTGCGAGATATATGCCGGGCGCCTTCTTACACATGGTGACCAGGACTATCTACTTGCCTTCATTTCGGGTCCGGAGGAGCGGTTTTCGGGGACAATCTGCGACCCTATTCCAATCCACTTTGACGCGTGCGGAAGATTGGCCTTGGTCGAGCCACGATCTCCAGATCCGCCGACTGATTATAGAGTCTCTGGTCTTCCTTCACGTCGGGCGATCTGAAAAAATGGCACGAGCGCGACCCGCTTTCCGCAGGCTTGTCTGCGGCGTCGGTCGAAATGGGCTTTGCAGCGTGAACGCGTCTGGCAGAATTCCCTTTTCGACCTGGCTCCAGGTTACGGGAGCTGCTATCGGAAAGTGTGGTCCGGCTCTTGGCGAATACGCACCGACCGCCGTGTTTCCTCGCCCATTTCGGAGATAATCCAGGAAGATCCGCCCTACGCGGGCGGACGGCGCAGCCGCCAACAGGTAGCGATCGGGATACTTGTTGACCAGCTGCTGCGCCAGCCTGCGTGCATACTGCCTGGCCGCATCGTGGGTGATCGCAGCGTTCAGCGGCGCCATCACATGCACGCCTTTGCCGCCAGTCACCTTCGGCCAGCTGTCGAGTCCTGCTGAACGCAGCATATCGCGGAGCGCCAAAGCCGTGCCGGCAACTAGCTCCCATTCGACTCCTTCGCCAGGATCCAGATCTATTACGAGGTGGTCGGCATGCTCGATATCATCAATGGTGGCGTTCCATGGGTGCAATTCGACAACGCCCATTTCCACCAAGCCAAGAAGCCCATCAAGGTCATCAACCCACAGCCTCACACCTTCGCCACCTTCGCGTTTCTGAACTCGCAGCTGATGCACGGCATCCGGAACTTTGGGCAATCTGCCCTTGTGATAGAACGTGACGCCGTGGGAGTGGCGAACCAGCTTGAGCGGGCGTCGGCCAAGGTGGACGAGCGCCTTCCTCGCTACCTTCGTCCAATATCCGATCAGATCCTCTTTCGAGGGCACGACGGCGTCGGGCAGCAATTGCAGAATGTTTTCGGGCGGCACGCCGAAACTTTCATCGGACGGCGGCCGCTTGCGGCCTAAAGGCGGCGCGCGGGCTGGTGGGCTCAGATCATCGCGCAGCCCCTTGAACACCGCCTCACGCAGCAGTCCGTCATCGGTGATCCCGCTATATTGGATTTCGGCCTCGACTGCTGGGTGCACCCAAGTTGCCTTGGGCTTGTCTATCGGTTCCGAGAGTGGAGATTTCGCCACAATCAGTGGGTCCAATCGTTCGCGCACTTCGCGTGCATCGCGCAGGCTGTAGCCGCTTTGCGCCTTGCCGGCATAGTGGACGCGATTCCCTTCGCGGCGGCCGAGATAAAGCGAGGCAATCCTGCGCGGCTTCGCCCCCAGCTTCTCGACGAAGGCAACGATCGGAAAGTTGTCGCTCTTGATGCATTTGAGCTTGAGCCAACTCTCCTGCCGGCCGGAGCGGTAGCGGGAATCTGCACGCTTCGACACGATCCCCTCCAGGCCCATTTCGCAGGCGTGCTCGAACACTGTCGGGCCGTCGCCCTCATAATGATCGACATAGACCAGCGCCGGCGGCGCGCCTCTCAAGAGACGTTGCAAGGCGCGCTTGCGTTCCAGCAGCGGAGCGTCCCGCAGATTCTTGCCGTTGAGGTGAAGCAGATCGAAAGCGTGGAAGATCAGCTTCGTTGACTCAGCTTTTCCAAGCTCGCGGCGTAGTGCCTGAAAGTCAGGAAGGCCGGTAGCGCCTAATACAGTCGCCTCGCCATCGATGATTGCGCGCTTTGCTTTCAGCTCAGCCGCGGCACCGACAATCGGGCCGTATCGGTCGGTCCAGTCGAAGCCCCTTCGGGTGAAGGCCTGCGCCTTGCCCCGCTGGATGATCAGCTGGGTCCGATAGCCATCGTATTTGATTTCGTGAATCCATCCATCGCCCTTGGGCGGCTTCTCGACCAGCGTGGGCATCTGGAATTCAATAAACGACAGCCGGCCAATGCCAGGCTCGGTAAGCATGCAATTGGACTCCAGACGCTTCGATTTGAATCAATATCCCCGTTTCGAATCGGTTCCGAAAAACAAAGTGAGGTCCGGCAGTGCTGGCATTCTCCCGTGTGAACAGAACTTGATCCCGCAGGCCCGCGGCAACGAAATCGGTTTGCCGGCGTTGCAATTGATTCGAAGCTCACAGGAGAACGCCATGGGCGATGACATGAGCGAGCGAGATTTCCGCGACCGCGTATCCGCCGGTGACGACTACGAGATCGAGTATTTTACCCAGCAGAACGGTGTCTCGGCAGACCAAGTCCGCCAACTTATCAAAAGCCACGGCAACAACCGGGCCGCTCTGACAGAACCCGCGAGGCGCTGCGTGAGCGGAAATGAGAAACAGCGAGGCCAGCCAGCTACAGGGTAAAGTTCACGACCGGCCGATCAGCCCGGGGCGGAGCATCTCGAGCGCTGTCCTATCCGCCGGCAAGATTTCGATTAGCGCGATCTTGGGCCAGGCACTTCATCACTACGAGCCAGAGCATGAGCTTCTGTCCTATGAAGATGCGTAGGAATTCTTGCACATGGCAAACCACCCAGTTCGGGGCACCATCACACACATTGGCACGCTGACGTCGCGGCCCGCAGGCGTTTTTGATTTTCCTGGCCTATGCCGGGCTTTGGCTTGTCTATGACGCACGCAGCCTCGATTGGCATTCGATTGCGACGCTAGCGACACGGGCCATGACGCTTTTCATCCAGCGCGCCGAACATCCCGATACTCAGGCCCTTCACGCCAAGACGGACGAACTGCTTTGCGCCGTCGGCAAGGCTGATAGCGAGACGGTCAAGTTCGACAAAGAGGAACCTGAAGAGATTGAAAGAGAACGAGAGCGAAAGCAGCAATGAGATTGACCGATAACGAGACCCGGCATTGCCGCGCGAAACCGTTGCAGCCCCAATGCGTTGGGTTGGGCCGCAAGTTGCCGGATGAGCCGACAGACCATTGCCTACGAGAGAGGGCAGGCAATGGTCTGTTGGATCAGACCGACTTCCAGATTTAGTGTCCTGCTATACCTTTCGGCACCGCGGGCTGTGCTCCCAGTCGCTTAGGTCACTCGATGACTTTGATGATCTTGCGTGTGCCTGGATCAACGACAACGGTCCGGTTGTCGACCATCACGTAACTGTATTTGGTGTCGGGAACTTCATGAAGCTCGACCGTCTCGGGCAGCGTTGAGCCGATATTGAGCTCTATCCCAGGGACCTTCACCGATGCGAGCGGCTGCTTCTTCACATATTCCCTGATGACGGTCTCCTGTTCAGGCTCGATGACTACGTCCTGAGCGGCAGCAGCGCCGATACCTGCCAGCAGCAGAAATCCCGCGGCTGCAGTGGAAAGTCGCATTTTCATAGTTGCCTCCTATGTGAGTCCTGTCGCGCCGAACAGCATCGTCACGCGCGATACTCACCGAACCCGCGGCAGCTGCAAAAGTTCCTTTGGCTGGGAGCTTCGGGCCGATCTCAGACAGGACCAAAGTCTCACTGTTCGCGCAACAGACTGGACATCGCACCATCCGGAACCGCGGCTGCCCCTAGTCGTTGCTCACTGTGAGTTCACTGGAAGAGCCCATGGAAAATAGCGTCCACCAAGCCCGCTGGTTACTCGCTCCGGTCTTCGCCGTCTCCATCGCGTTCCTTGGCAATTGGAATGTCGTTAGCTAGGGAATGCGCAGCAAGAGACCACCGCCATTCCTCGATTTGCGGGTGGTCCTGACCACGTCCGCCTAGGCGAGGCCTGTCAGCGGTTCCAAGGTGGCGAGGACGGGCATCACCCCACATCAGATCTTCAGCAACCCCGTCGAACTTCTTGAGGCCTTCGCTTGGGGGCTTCTGCTTATGAAGTCCCTGTTCCGTTGCAGCCGCCTCGAAGGCGGCGAACGCAGCTTGGTGACTGCAATGTCCGGCCAGGCATTCCTCGATCATTCGGATTGCTTCAAGCCGGGACGGCTTGTCCATGAATGGCCATGGTTGCTGAAGCGCTTTCGCAGCGTCGGCTATCGACGCGACCACCATCGGCCTGTGATTTGTAATCGGGACAAACGCCGTCATTTTCGTCGCTCCCCAGGAGTGAAGGCGGTTAAACGCGAAGACGTGGCGGTGGTTGCATCATCGTCGTGAATTCAGGGCGCCGCTGCCCGACGCGAACGGCCATGCAGGCCTTAACCGCCGCCAAGATCCAGGACGTCGATGCGGTCGAGCAAAGGCGCGAGGCGCCGTTTCGTGGCAGCATGCCCACGTTTCGATAATTGCATGCGTGTAGCGCGGCCGACCGTGGAGGGATGGACGTCGAACAGGCGGGTCGGCCTCGGACGCGCTCGCTGGCATTGGTCACTCTTCGCCATTTGTCTTCGTATTGCGCTCAGCTGAGGTCTTGGGCTAGTCCGATGAGGAGCCCTTCAGGCCCACGGATGTAGCAGAGCCGATACGCGTCTTTATACTGGACTACTTCGCCTTCGAGCTGCGCGCCGCGCGTGCGGAGCCTTTCAAGCGTCTCGTCGATGTCGTCCACGGCGAACATGACGCGGAGGTAGCCGAAGGCGTTGACCGGGGCGTTCCGGTGATCTGCGACGACAGGCGGCGTGAGGAAGCGGGAGAGCTCGAGCCGGCTGTGGCCGTCCGGTGTGCGCAGCATGGCAATCTCGACACGCTGATCGCCCAGTCCAGTGACACGTCCGGCCCATTCTCCTTCGATCGTGGACCGCCCTTCGAGCTCGAGGCCGAGTTCGCGAAAGAAATCGATCGTGCCTCCGAGATCTTCGACGACGATTCCTACGTTGTCCATCCGCTTGAGCGCCATGTTTCGAATCTCCAGGGTGTCGTTCCAATCTACAGGGTGTCGCCTAGTCTAACAGCGGACGCTTGAGTGGCCCCAACACCGATAGATGATGACATATGGACGTGCGGTCGTGTCCACATGTCTACAATTCTGCGGCCCCAGGTGGCTAAGGACAGGCATCACGAAACGGATGTGGTGAGAACGCCACATGCAGCAACCGAACAACCCGCCGTACATCGTGCCGATGCGGCGAGCATGAGCGCGGCCCTACTGATGCCGCGCGAGCCGGTCCATGGGTGCGTTTGCTTCGGCCAAACTAGCCAGCGCTTGCTCGACTTTTTGAGCCGAGGCGTCAGTGCGCTTGATGTGCCGGATCATTTGCTGCCTCAACCGAGCGAGCCTTTCCGCGCGATATACATCGCCGTATCTCGCAGTTTCAAGGTGGAGGGTCGCGAGCCTCATGGGCGACGATTCCGATTATCTAGCAGTAGAAATTCGCGAATCCGCCTTTCGTTCCGATGTCCGACCTTACCCTCGCAAAAGCTGGCCGGACGGCCGCGACGAATGAGCCGTATCCCTGCCAAAAGAGAGATCGTCCGCTGATGCTGCTCAGTCGACCGCGGGTCCAACTAGACGGTAGCGGAAGTGATTTCGGATGTGGCCGTTGAAGAAGCGGCCCTTGGCGAAGGCGGCTTCGAACTCGGCGAAGGTCTCCGGCGGCACGTCCTCAAACTGGTAGCATTTACCGCTGGCCACGAGCCACACCGGGAGGACTTTGCGCTCCGGATCGTATTCCGTTTTGTGTATCGAGGTCGACGGCATGACGTGACTACTCCAATCAGGGAGAGAGTCCATCTGAAGTTGCCCGCGCCCACGGAGGGGAAGGACGCGGGCCGATCGGGAGGGGACACCGATCTCGCAGCACAGAAGATGCTGCAGGAACGAACGTCCTGCCCATGCCGGTGTTCCATAGGAAACAAAAAAACCCGCCGCACAGGAGAGCGACGGGGCGATCAAGCGGTCACCGAGCTCGGGTGGGTCGGGATGCCCGGTTCGCGGATCGTGGAAAAATCCTACGCGCGCCGGCTGCGGCACGTCTACCAACCGCCGGTTGGCGCGGTTGCTTGTTTGACAGACGCGCGCCTATGATGACTGCTTAAAAGCGCCGATCGAGCCTTTTGCCGAGCGGCTCGTTGTGCGGAAAGGAACGCTATGGCCGAGCAGGAGCAGTGGCAGCTGCAAGGCAGCGCCGCGGAACTCTACGAGCGCTACCTGGTCCCGGCAATCACAGCCCTGTGGGCTGCCGACCTGGTGGATCGTGCTGCGCCTCAATCTGGTGAGCGGGTTCTGGACGTAGCTTGCGGCACCGGCGTGGTGGCACGCTTGGCGGCCGAGCGTATGGGAAGTGGGCAGGTCGTCGGCCTCGACATCAACACGGGCATGCTTGCCGTTGCTCGATCCCTCCCGACAGGCGCTGGACCGCGTATCGACTGGCACGAGGGAAGCGCGCTCGAAATGCCGTTCCCTGACGCCACCTTCGATCTGGTTCTTTGCCAGCTCGGACTGCAGTTTTTCCCGGACCGGTCGAGTGCGCTACGTGAGATGTTCCGGGTGCTGGTGCCTGACGGCCGACTGGCCTTAAGCGTTTTCAGCGCTATTGAGCGCACTCCTGCGGCAAAGGCGCTGGTGGACGCCTTGGATCGACACCTCGGTCCAGGCGCTTCGGCAACGAAACGGTCCGAGCATTCACTCGCCGATGCGGACGAGCTTTACCGATTGGTGGCCGGGGCGGGATTTCGTCAGGTGACCATCCACACGACGACACAGAACATCCGATTCCCCTCGTCAAAGGAATATGTGCGACTACAGCTGGCAGCGACTCCGCAGGCAGGGCTGGTCAGCGGAATGGATGCCGGACACCGCGACGCAGTCATCGCAGCGATTATGGGTGATGTAAGTTCTTCGCTGGCAATCTATTCAACTGGAGGGGAGCTGATGTTCGCCCAAGAGGCTCACGTCGTGCTCGCACGCAAATAGCGCAGCTCACTGTGCGGCATCCGGTGTTCAACAGCGCCCACGGAAGTGAGCCTAATTAGAGGAGGAGCGTAGCAGCCCCTCCTCCTTGACAGCAACCTCGAAGGCCTTCCTTACGTCGTCGGGCGTGCGCTCGCCATCATGGACGGCCATGCAGGCCTTAACTGCCTCCACATAGTCCCCGCTTGGTCCACTTCATGAATTCAGCAGCGGCTCCCTCGACATTGTTGCAGCCGTAGGTGAGCCCAGGTCGGTCGGTCTCGATGTTGACGGGAGGGTGAAACCAATGGATGGCCATGATACCTCCTACTCAGGCGAGAGATACATCTCCGCCTCTTTAGCGGCAGCCACGAAAGCCTTTCGAATCACGTGAGGGTCAATCGGATCGCCCTCCAGTGCTGACAGGCAGAGGGTCCACGCCTTGTGCCAGTGAGGTCCTCTCCGGGTCCACGTCTTGAGCTGCTCAAGGGCTGCCCTCGCATTGTTGCAGCCATGCCTGGCGCCTTCCGTTTCAGTCTTCACGAACACCGGAGGGACGAACCAAAGGGTTGCCATGATACCTCCTACTCAGGCGAGAGATATACGGTCGCCTCCTTGGCCGCCGCCTCAAGGCTTCACGGACCTCTTGGGGGGACACTCTGCCCTCGAACGCGTCAACGCATGATTGGACCGCCTTCGTCCATTTCGAGCCTTTGTGTCCCACGCCATGAGTTCCTGAGCGGCTCCCTTGACACGTTTCGCCTTCACGTAGACGGAGGGAGAGAACCAGAGGAGTCTCATGATGAATAAATTAGGGGATGCTCACTTGTTTGGTAGAGGCGAGATCACAGCGGCGGCTCGATCGAGTTCTCTGACCGGCTCTCATTTCCGGATCATGCCAGTCGCTTACCGCCCCAGCGCTTGTTTCAAAGCCGACAGAAGTTCTTCCTCGTCCACCACTCCGGCCATGTAATTGGCAATAATTCGGGACGCGAGCGTTTCGCGTTGTTGTTCCGATTGACCGTCAATCCTCAAGCGATTGAACACTCGGCCAAGCAGCGCCAGCTCGGACCGCTCGGTTACCTTCCCGAAATGCCATTCAACAAAGTCTTTGAAATCGTTCTCGCCAAGTTGCAGTTGAGGAGATCCGATCTTTACGTGACGCAGGCTTTTCATTTGTTGCCGGCGAGCCGCTCGAGCAACATCCTAGCATCAGACGTGGATGTCTGCTTCGATGCAGTGACGAAACATGAACTGGCCGGCCGGAGAGTGATTGCGCCCGGCGGAGCTGCCGCAAATGCATGCCGGAGGCATGGCCTCAAGCCACTTGTATCTTGTCATCCAAGCGCCCCGGGGCAGGACATATGAAGACAAAGCCGCCGAAATTTCGGCCGCCATCAAAAGGTTCTTGTAAGGGGTGGCAGATGCTCATACCGCCTCGGTTTGCGTTCGCGCCGCTCAGCGTTCGATCTGATGCCTGGGTCATTTGATGAACGTCACAGTGTTACAAAAAGCTCGTAAGCTGTTGATTCCATTACAGCAACTCAGAGTTCAATCCTCTCTCGCAGCACCAGTTTCAAGGCTTTCTGGAAGGGCTTCTATGCCGCCCTGTGCGCAGCTGCGCGGGGCCGGCGCGGGGATGCGCGAGTGCGCCGGATCGACCGCCGCCACCTTGTCTCAGTTTGGAGTTCGGCCGCGGGTGGCGAAGGTTTTGCCAATCGCGTGATTGCAGCCTATGCTTCGATATCGGCCGCCGGTGCTGCGGATGCAGCCGACAGTGAGAGGGTACGTGCTCTTGCCCGTCCGGGAGAGAGCCGTGTCCCAGTCCCTTCC
>NZ_JBVVQE010000067.1:0-37177 GCF_055811435.1 Mesorhizobium sp. WSM4837 | reverse complement strand
CGCGGCGCGGCGCCAATGCCGCGGGGGCCGCGGGCCCCCCCCGCCGCCCCCCCCCGCGGGGCGCCGCCGGCCCCGCGGCCGGTTCCGGGCGCGCGTGTCCAGCGCGAAGCGCAGTCCTCGCTGATCGGCTCCGAACAATTCGAAATGCCGTCGCTGCATTTCCTGTCCGAGCCGAAGAACGTCGTGCGCGACGCCAGCCTGTCCAAGGACGCGCTCGAGCAGAATGCCCGCCTGCTCGAAGGCGTGCTGGAGGATTTCGGCGTCAAGGGCGAGATCATCCATGTCCGCCCCGGCCCGGTCGTCACGCTCTATGAGCTGGAACCGGCGCCCGGCATCAAATCGTCGCGGGTCATCGGCCTGTCCGACGACATCGCCCGATCGATGAGCGCGATCGCCTGCCGCGTCGCCGTGGTGCCGGGCCGCAACGCCATTGGCATCGAGCTGCCGAACGCCAAGCGCGAGACCGTCTATCTCAGGGAAATCATGGCCAGCCGCGATTTCGAGACCACCAAGGCCAAGCTGGCGCTGGCGCTCGGCAAGACCATCAATGGCGAGGCGGTCATCGTCGACATCGCCAAGATGCCGCACGTGCTGGTCGCCGGCACCACCGGCTCGGGCAAGTCGGTCGCCATCAACACCATGATCCTGTCGCTGCTCTACCGACTGACGCCACAGGACTGCCGGCTGATCATGATCGACCCGAAAATGCTCGAACTCTCGGTCTATGACGGCATCCCGCATCTTTTGACGCCCGTCGTCACCGATCCGAAGAAGGCGGTGGTGGCGCTGAAATGGACCGTGCGCGAAATGGAGGACCGCTACCGCAAAATGTCCAAGGTCGGCGTCCGCAACATCGACGGTTTCAACGCGCGGGTGCAGCAGGCCGAGAAGAAGGGCGAAAAAATCTCGCGCACCGTGCAGACCGGCTTCGACCGGCAGACCGGCGAAGCGGTCTATGAGACGGAAAACCTCGATCTCGAGCCAATGCCTTACATCGTCGTCATCATCGACGAGATGGCCGATTTGATGATGGTCGCCGGCAAGGACATCGAAGGCGCGGTGCAGCGCCTGGCGCAGATGGCGCGCGCTGCCGGCATACACGTCATCATGGCGACGCAGCGGCCGTCGGTCGACGTCATCACCGGCACGATCAAGGCCAACTTCCCGACCCGCATCTCCTTCCAGGTGACGTCGAAGATCGACAGCC
Source organism: Mesorhizobium sp. WSM4837 (assembly GCF_055811435.1). Lineage (NCBI taxonomy): Bacteria > Pseudomonadati > Pseudomonadota > Alphaproteobacteria > Hyphomicrobiales > Phyllobacteriaceae > Mesorhizobium > Mesorhizobium sp. WSM4837. Next base: position 35,970 of record NZ_JBVVQE010000067.1, on the reverse strand, counting down.
GCACCATTCTGGGCGAGCAGGGCGCCGAACAGCTGCTCGGCATGGGCGACATGCTCTACATGGCCGGGGGCGGCCGCATCCAGCGCGTGCACGGTCCCTTCGTTTCCGATGACGAGGTCGAGAAGATTGTCGCGCATCTGAAGCTGCAGGGCGTGCCGGAATATCTCGATGCCATTACCGAGGATGACGACGAGGACGACGATGAGCCGTCGGGCAAGGGTGGCTCGGGCGGTGGCGGCGGCAATTTCGAGGATTCCGACGATCCCTACGACCAGGCGGTTGCGGTGGTGCTGCGTGACGGCAAAGCCTCGACCAGCTACATCCAGCGCCGGCTCGGCATCGGCTACAACCGCGCCGCCTCGATCATCGAAAAGATGGAGAAGGAAGGCATTGTCGGGCCAGCCAACCATGCCGGAAAACGCGAAATTCTGGTGCCAACGGAGGACGACAAGTTCTGATCCGCCCGCCAAGCCGACAGGATTTTCGCGGCTGCAATCTGACGGCAGCAACTTTGAACCTTCTGGCGCGTTTGCAACGACCAAGCGCTGTTCGGCCGCCAAACTTAAGCCCAACTGGGGGGCCAAACACTGCGACAACAGATGAACCAGACGAGAGTAACCGGCATGAAAAACTCTTCTTTCGCCACGATCAGCGATTTTGCCCCGACCCGCCGCCAACTGCTTGGCCTCGGTCTGGTCCTGGCCGGCGCCGCGGCCATCAATGTCGTGCCCGGGGTCCAGTTGCTGGCGTCGGCGCAAGCGGCGGTGCCAGCCACCGCGCAGAAGATCGCCGACCATTTTTCCTCGGTCAAATCGATGGCCGGCGAATTCGTGCAGTTCGGACCCAAGGGCGAGCAGACCGGCGGCAAGTTCTATCTGGAACGGCCGGGCAAGATACGCTTCAACTATGATGGGACGTCGAATTTCCGGGTGATTTCCGACGGCAAGTCGGTGGTCATCCTGAACAAGCGGCTGAAAACGTCCGATCTCTACCCACTGTCGAAAACGCCGCTCAAGCTGCTGCTCGACACCAGGATCGACCTCTCCGGCGGCCGCGTCAAAAGCGTCAAGGAAGAGAACGACGTCACCACCATCCAACTCGCCGACAAATCGGTGTTCGGCAGTTCGAAGATCACCATGATGTTCGATCCGAAAACCTACGAATTGCGCCAATGGACGATTACTGACGCGCAAGGCAAGGACACGACGGTGATGATCTTCAACGTCAGGGAAGGCGTAAGCTTCGCCCCCGACACTTTTGCCATCGACTATACGGCCAACCGCGAACTGAACACCAAGTCGCGGTAGGTTGCCAACGCTGGCGGAAGGTTCCAGGCGTTGGTGCTGCCCTCACCTGCCTGCCGGCATCCTCTCCCCGTATAGGGACGGGGAGAGGGGACCCTTCATCAATGATTTCGCCAACCATTTGTCAGCGTAGCAAAACGAGCGCCAAGGGTGAGGTCAGCCCCTTCTCCCCGTCACTATACGGGGAGAAGTGCCCGGCAGGGCGATGAGGGGCGGCGCCGAGGTCGACCATGACATCAACAGGCCCGGCCAACCGCTGCCGGCTTGTTTTTGCGGTGGGCGGCTGGCAATAGTTTCCGGGATTGACTTTGAAAGACCTCGTTCCCGTCGGAGCCATCTGGCGGACCTTGCGCTGTCCCGGAATCCCAAACATGCCCTTTTCGATCGCGACCTGGAACATCAATTCCGTCCGCCTGCGCATGCCGCTCGTCGAACGCCTGCTTGTCGAACAGGCACCGGACGTGCTCTGCCTGCAGGAAACCAAAGTTCCGGACGAACTGTTTCCCGAGAAGGCGTTTCGCAAGCTCGGCTATCAGCACATCGCCTTCCACGGCCAGAAGGGCTATCACGGCGTGGCGACGCTGGCGCGCCGGCCGATCGCGATTGTCGAAAAGCGCCGCTTCTGCGAGATCGAGGACTGCCGACATCTGTCGGTCACCGTGCGGGCCGGCGGCAAGGCGATCCTGCTGCACAATTTCTATGTTCCGGCCGGCGGCGACGAGCCCGACCCAGTTATCAACCGCAAGTTCAAGCACAAGCTGGATTTCGTCGCCGAAATGAACGCCATCCGCGCCGAGCACGACGAAGTGTCCGGCTCGATCCTGGTCGGTGACCTCAACATCGCGCCGCTCGAGCACGATGTCTGGTCGCACAAGCAGCTCCTGAAAGTGGTCAGCCATACGCCGGTCGAGACGGAAAATTTCGAGGCGATGCGGCTCGCCGGCGACTGGGTCGACCTGATGCGGCTCAACGTGCCTTACGAGCAGAAGCTCTACACCTGGTGGAGCTATCGCGCGCAGGATTGGCAAGCGTCGGATCGCGGCCGGCGGCTCGACCATGTCTGGTCGTCGCCGAACCTGGTGCCGAGCTTTGCCGGCTACGAGATCCTGCGGCCGGCGCGCGGCTGGCAACGGCCGTCGGACCATGTGCCGGTCATAGCGCGGTTCGACCTGGATTAGGTGTATCGATATTCAGATGAGGCCGGCCTGCGAATGACGGTTTCCTGCGCTTCCGGTGCTCACGTACCCAAAAGTACGCTCCGCTCCGGTTCTCGGATCCCACCATTCTCGGCTCGGCCTGATCTGAATCTCGACACGCCTCAGCCCCTGTCGCCCCTGATCCGACTGGCTTTCACGGTCTGTTGCGAGAGCGAGTTGCAAAAGCATCCGGTGTCAGTCGTCGAAACGCGGCGCCAGCTTCTCGATGCGGCGGATCATTGCCAGAAAATCCTCGGAGATGCGCTGGTGCAGGTGGACCGCGATATCGGGGTATTCCTCCAGGATGCGGTGGAACATCTTGCGGCTGAGCCGCAGCACTTCCGAATCGATCTCGGCGGATGCGCTGGTCAGCCGGTTGGTGTCGGCGATCAGCGCCAGTTCGCTCAGCATCGTACCGGGGCCGGCCGTGCCTATCGGGACGCGGGCGCCATCCTGCTCGCGATACAGCACGATGCGCCCGCTGACCACGATATAGGCGCAATCGGCCTCGTCGTCCTCGCGGTAGAGCTTGTGGTCGGCCTGCAGCCTGGTGGTTTCCGCGCCAAAGGCGAGCAGACGCAGCTGTTCCTCCGTGAAGCTTTCGAAGAGCCTCACGGCGGACAGGATGCGGATGTCGTCATCCAACGCCATCTAGCTGTGTCCCCGAACGGCCAGTCCAATCCCTCCATTGGAGCGCCGAGCGTTCCTTTGGACGCGGCAAAGGACGCTCTAAACGCTTTGAAATCGACGCACCGGGCTTTCCAAAAAACGAATCGGGTTTTTGGGCCGTTGCGCCAGCGAGCTCGATCCAGAACCACCTCCAGTCTCAGGATCGTACCCGAAAGCGGCGCCTCCCCTAACCGCTGATTGAATGATTAAATATTTAAGGAACCAGCTTGTAGCCACCACTTTCTGTCACAAGAATTTCTGCGTTGGAAGGATCGCGCTCGATCTTCTGGCGCAGCCGATAGACATGGGTTTCCAGCGTGTGCGTGGTGACGCCGGAATTGTAGCCCCACACTTCCTCGAGCAGCACGTCGCGCGTCACCACCTTCTGGTCGGCGCGATAGAGATACTTGATGATCGAGGCTTCCTTTTCGGTCAGCCGCACCTTGGCGCCGCGCTGGTCGATCAGAAGCTTCTGGCTAGGCTTGAAAGTGTAGGGGCCGACCGAAAAGGTGGCGTCTTCGCTCTGCTCATGCTGGCGAAGCTGGGCACGGATGCGGGCCAGGAGAACCGCGAAGCGGAACGGCTTGACCACATAGTCGTTGGCGCCGGCTTCGAGGCCGAGAATCGTGTCGGAATCGGTGTCGTGTCCCGTCAGCATGATGATAGGCGACTTGTAGCCGCCCTTGCGCAGCATCTTCACCGCCTCTCGGCCATCCATGTCGGGGAGGCCGACATCCATGATGAGCAGATCGATGATGCCGCCGCGGGCCGTGGCGATGCCTTTGGCGGCGGTTGATTCCTGCAGGACGTCGAATTCTTCATAGAGAGACAATTGCTCGACGAGCGTGCCGCGCAGGTCGTCATCGTCATCGACGATCAGAATGGTGCGTGAAGTCATGGATCAATCCGTTGTTTTGAAAAGAAAATTCAGTTGACCGCTGCCTGTTTATGCGGAAGCTGACCGGCACAACAGCCGATCACAATGATTTGTTCCGTGGCACGATCATACAAGAAAAAACGCGCGTGCAATGAGGCGAGCGCATTTTTGCGAAAAGGGCTTCGTGTTCTCACCGTGCGCGCCAGGCCCGGCCACCCCAGCCAGGGACTTCTGCAGGCTGGCAAACTGGTGTTTTCCTGTGCACTGGGGCGCGGCGGCATATCGGCCGGCAAGCGCGAAGGCGATGGCGCCACGCCGCTTGGGTCGATGCGGATACTGTCGGGATATTTCCGTAACGATCATTTTCCCGGCGGCCGCAAAACCCGGCTGGCGATGGCGCCGATCGGTCGCGATCTTGGCTGGTGCGAAGTGCCTGAGGACCGCAACTACAACCGTCCGGTCAAGATTCCCTATGGCGCCAGCCACGAGCGGATGCTGCGCGCCGACCGGCTTTATGACGCCTGCCTGGTGCTCGACTGGAACATTGCGCCGCGTCGCCGCGGACGCGGCAGCGCCATCTTCTTTCATTTGGCGCGCCCCGACTTCACACCGACGCAAGGCTGCGTCGCGGTGACAGCACGCACGATGGCCCGGCTGCTGCCGCTGCTGTCGGACCGCACGGTGATGAGGGTGGTGAGGTAAGGGAGGGCAGTAGGGCAGTAGGGGAATAGGGGAATAGGGGAATAGGGCAATAGGGCAATAGGGCAATAGGGCAATAGGGCAGGAAGAAAGTGTCAGTAGGATTGCGCGGACGCGCCGCTTCCTTTCGTTTTCGTACTCCCCTACTCCCCTACTCCCCTACGTCCGCGGCCTCTGCCAGCCGATATCGAGCAGACCCAACCGGCCGAGTTCCCGGTCCATCGCGCGCGCGACATCCTTGCGCTCGGCGCCGATGTCGCGCAATTGCCGGTCCGAAAGGTCGTCGACGTTCTCGGGCGGGAGGTTGACCGCCATTTTTGCATGGCGGAACCAATCAGACACCGCGCGCAGCCAGGCCGGGCGGATGGTTACAGGACTCAAGACGATGTGAGACATGGTGCAATCCGGCTTCTCCGGACATCAAGTCCGGTTTGATGTTTCTTCGATGGTCACATCATGACGGATTGAAATTAAAACGAGAAACGAGTAGTTTTCTCTGCATCTTCAAGTTTTGTTTGAGGATTGAAAATGCTCGACCGACCTCTCCTCGTCCTATTCTGATGGCGCGCCTGCTGCCTGGAACCCGTGCCCTGAGGACGCTGGAAGCAGCCGCCCGGCACCTCAATTTCACCCGCGCCGCGGACGAACTTGGCTTGACCCCGGCCGCGGTCAGCCACCAGATCAAGGAAATCGAGGATCAGCTCGGCATCGTGCTGTTCACGCGCACCAGCCGCACCATCCGGCTGACCGAGGCGGGCGCGGTGCTGTTCGAGGCCTCGACCGACGCGCTCGACCTGCTTGGCCGCGCCGTCTCACGGGCGCACAAGCTGGCGCGTGGAACGGCGTTGCTGAAAGTGACACTCGACGCCCAGTTTGCGACAAAATGGCTGATGCGACGCGTCGATGATTTTCGCAAGCAGCGACCGGGCATCGAGCTCCGCTTCGACATTGCCTCTGAATTGCGCGATTTCGACCTGGATGACGTCGATGTCGGCATCCGTTTCGGCGCGGGAAAATATCCGGGACTTTGCACCCACCGGCTGTTCGACAACATCATCATCCCTGTGTGCAGCCCCAGCCTGCTGGCCTCCGGCCCGCCTCTGCGCGAGCCACGCGATCTCTTCCATCACACGCTCGCCCACATCGAGTGGGCGCGACAGGGCGTGACCTGGCCAAACTGGCGGATGTGGATGGCGGCGGCCGGCGTCGACGATTTCGACGACAGCCGGACGATCGTTTTCGGCACCTCGACCGACGCCGTTCAGGCCGCGCTCGACGGCAATGCCGTTGCGCTCGCCGATTTTGCCATGGTGGCGAACGACCTTTCCGAGGGCCGGCTGATCCGGCCCTTCGAACTTGGCATCAAGGTTCCGCCCGAATTCGCCTACTTCCTGGTCTATCCCGTCGCATCCGCCAATGATCCCAGGATCGTGGCGTTCAGGGATTGGCTGCTCAACGAAGTTCACAACCCGCAGCCGGAGCCGACGTTTGGATGAGCTTCAGGTCGCTCTGAGTGATCAGCTGGCAGTCGTCGACCTATTTTCATGGCGGCAGCGTCAGCCCGCGACATCCGCCGCGCCGAACCAACCGATCACCGCGCCGATGATAAGCAGCACGCCGAGCCAGTGGCCGCAGTCGATGATGGTCAAGTCCCAGTCGAACCCTTGGTAGCGATGATTGGCGGATAGCGTCGTGGCGACGAATCCGAACCAGAGAACGAAGCTGAAGACGAGCCCGGCAACGAGGCTCGGTTCGCCACCGGTCATCGCTGCGACGATCAGAGACATGACGAGCGCCATGACAATTTCCGCGACGAAGCTGATTACGAAGGGCAGCGGCGATTTACTCATGTTCGCCGGATCAAGCCTGGTGGCCTTTAGCCACGGCTTGCTCAGGCCCATGTACCAGGCAGCGCCGAACAACCACGCCACCACCGCGGCGACGATCACTGCCAGCCAGTTCACTGCTGAAAAATCCATGATTTCCTCCCCGGAAGCATATCGCTCAAAAGCATGCCCCCGGGCCCGAGCCGGGGTGCCCAGCGGTTTTGGGACAACGGCATGCGTATTCTCAAAATCGAAGCGTGATGGAACGCCTGTTCGGCGATGCCGTCAAGAAAACCGCCAGACGGTGGTGCGTTTGACCAGCGCGTCTTCCAGCGCCCGGGTTACCGCCACGTCGTAGACGGCGAGCCGCTCCAGTCCAGCTTTCGGCAGATAGGAGCGGCCGGGATCGCCAACGAGGATGTCGGCGCCACGCGCCTTGAGCGTCGCGAACCATGGCTTCAGCCGGTCGGCGAAGGATTTGTCGTAGAAGACGTCACCGGCCAGGACCACATCCCAGCCCGCATCGGTTCCGATGCAGTCGGTGCCAAGAAACATTATCCCGACGCCATTGGCCTCGGCGTTGAGGCGGATCGCGGTCGCGCAGAACGGGTCGATGTCGGCGGCGATCACCTCTGCCGCGCCGGCCTTCACTGCCGCAATGGCGACAAGGCCGGAACCGGAGGCAAAGTCGAGCACGCGCTTGCCCTGCACATCAGACGGATTGTCGAGGATGTAGCGGGCAAGGCCCTGGCCGCCGGCCCAGGCGAAGGCCCAGAAAGGCGGCGGCAGACCGATTTCGGCCAGTTCGTCCTCTGTCCGCTGCCACAGATCATGCGCCTCGTCGGCCAGATGCAGCAGCATCTCCGGCACATGCGGCGGTACCATCAGCGCCGTGTTGTCGAGGATGAAGTTTCTCGCGCTGTTTGGCGTCAGCGCCGTCACGGCGCCGGCGTCAGGTCGCCCATGCGGCAGACCTCTTTCCATTCGGCCGGCGTCACCGGCTGCACGGAAAGTCGTCCGAGCCGGACCAGCGCCATCTCGGCAAGCTTGGGGTTGGCCTTGACCTGCTCCAGCGTCACCGGCTTCGGCACATCCTTGACGGCGCGGATATCGACACATTCCCAGCGCGGATCGTCAGTAGTGGTGTCCTGATGGGCCAGCGCGCAGACCTCGACGATGCCGACCACGTCGAGCCCGTCGTTGGAATGGTAGAAGAAGCCGAGATCGCCGATCTGCATCGCCTTCATGTTGTTGCGCGCCGCATAGTTGCGCACGCCGTCCCATTGCGTGCCGGCCTTGCTCTTCGCCTTGAGGTCCTCGAAGGAGAAGACCGAGGGTTCGGATTTGAACAGCCAGTAGTTCATTTTTTGCTCCTCCGCGGCTGGAGATCAGCTGCAGCGCCGCGCGTCTTTCAGACGCGCAAAGGACGCTGTAGCACTTTGATTTTGCGCATGATCCTCTCCGAAAATCGATTCCGATTTTCGGAGTCATGCACTCACTGGCTTGTTGAAGGTCCAATTCCATTGCCGGATTTCGACGCTTTCGAACAGCCCTGCCCTGGCAAAGGGGTCTGCCGCCGATAGCGCTTCTGCCGCCTCCAGATCGGGCGCCTCAACCACGACGAGGCTGCCGTTCGGCTTGCCGTCGGCGTCGAGGAACGGACCGGCGAAGGCCAGCTTGTTCTCGCCGTTCAGTCCCTCCAAAAAGGCAACATGCTCGGGCCGCGTATCGAGCCGCACCTGCAGGCTTCCAGGCTTGTCCTTGCAAATCAGCGCAAACAGCATCTTTCCATCTCCGGATTGTTCAACATTACACGTCGGTTTCGGTCTTCAGCGGCCTTGTCATCAGCGCCGACACAGCCTGGCGGATGGTGATCGTGCCGTCCAGTATGGCGGCGACGGCGGTGATGATCGGCGCGTCGATGTTGCGCTCGGTGGCGATGCGGGCGGCGATCGCCGCCGTCGGCACCCCTTCGGCCAGGGGCAGCCCGGCAAGCGGCTTGCCTTGCCCCAGCGCCAGCCCGTAGGCGAAATTGCGCGACTGGGCGGACGAGCAGGTGAGCAACAGGTCGCCGAGACCGGAAAGTCCCATCAGCGTTTCCGGCCTGGCGCCGAAGGCGGCGCCGATGCGGCGCAATTCGACAAAGCCGCGCGTCACCATGGCGGCCTGGGCGCTGGCGCCGAGCTCGGCGCCGGTGACCGCACCGGCGGCAATGGCGAAGACGTTCTTCAGCGCGCCGCCGATCTCGACGCCGATGAGGTCGTCGCTCGAATAGCAGCGCAGATTCTGCGCCGAAAAGCGTGCGGCCAGGTCGGCCGCCAGACCCTCATTGCCGGCGGCGACCACCACGGCCGTCGGCAGCCCCCTGGCGACGTCAGTGGCGAAGCTCGGCCCGGACAGGGCGGCGACCGGATTTTCAGGCAGGGTCTCTCCAGCGACCGCCGACAGCAATGCGCCGGTGTCGCGCTCGATGCCCTTGGCGCAGAGGACCAGCGGGACGTCCTTCGGCATATGGGCTTTCGCGGTGGCCAGCATGGCGCGCAGCGACTGCGCCGGCGCCACCGCCAGAACGCAGTCGGCGCCGTCGAGCGCAGCCTCGATGTCGCTCGTTGCCACGATGCCGGCCTGGAGCGCGATGCCCGGCAGATAGCGCGGATTTTCGCCACGGTCGATCGCGGCGACGGTCTCCGGGTCGCGCGCATAAAGGCGGACGAAATGGCTGGCGCGCAGCATGGCCAGCGCCAGCGCCGTGCCCCAGGCACCGCCGCCGAGCACGGCAATGCGCCAGCCGCTTGGTACCTCGTGCCCGCTGCCGCTCATGCCTTGGCTCCGCGCCGGCCCGAGCCGACCATCGGAGCGGAGATGCTGTCCAGCGGCCAGCGCGAACGCGGCACGAAATCAGCGGTGTTTTCACCCGATATGCCGGCGCGCAGCCGCTCGATGCCGGCCCAGGCGATCATCGCCGCATTGTCGGTGCAGAGCTTGAGCGGCGGCGCGACGAAAGCAAAACCGGCCTTCTCGCACAGGGCTTCGAGTGTCGTCTTGATCGTCCGGTTGGCGGCGACACCGCCTGCAACGACGAGCGCAGGCTTCAGCTCGCTCGGAAACTCCTGGCGGAAACGGTTCAGCGTCCTCGAAACACGGTCATCCAGCGCATCCGCAACCGCCGCCTGGAAGGAGGCGCAGATGTCGGCGACGTCCTGGTCGCTCAAAGGGGCAATGGCCGTCGCTGCTTGGCGCACGGCGGTCTTCAGCCCGGAAAAGGAAAAATCGGGCTGCGCCGAGCCCTTCATCGGCCGCGGGAAGGCGAAGCGCGCGGCGTCGCCGGTCGCCGCCGCCTTCTCGACATTCGGCCCGCCTGGATAGGGCAGGCCGAGCATCTTGGCCGTCTTGTCAAAAGCTTCGCCGAGCGCATCGTCGATGGTCGTCGCCCAGCGCTGGTAGTCACCAACGCCGCGCACCGCGACGATCTGCGTGTGGCCGCCGGACACCAGCAGCAACAGATAGGGAAAGTCGAGCCCGTCGGTCAGCCGCGCGGTCAGCGCATGGCCTTCGAGGTGGTTGATGGCGATCAGCGGCTTGTTCGCCGCGGCTGCGATCGCCTTGGCCGTCATCAGCCCGACGATCAGACCGCCGACGAGGCCGGGGCCGGCGGTCGCAGCGATCGCGTCGATATCGGCGAGATCGACGCCTGAATCGGCAAGCGCGGCCTCGATGATGCCGTCCAGCGCCTCGACATGGGCGCGCGCGGCGATTTCCGGGACGACGCCGCCGAAGGCGGCATGCTCTTCGATCTGGCTGAGCACGATATCAGCCAGGATTTTCGGCGCGCCGCCGCCGTCCAGCGCTACCACGCTGGCGGCGGTCTCATCGCAACTCGTCTCAATGCCCAGAACGCGGATCAATTCGTTGCCATCCCTGGAGATTGTGCAACCAGCCTTTCCCCGTTAGGAGAAAGCCCGGAAACGGCCTCGATCTGCCGGGGGTTATCACGGACAGCGCGCCATGCAAACAACCTTGAAAATCGGAACACGCGGCAGCCCGCTGGCGCTGGCGCAGGCGCATGAAACGCAGGCGCGGCTGATGGCCGCTCACGGCATGCCGGTTGAGGCATTCGAGGTGGTCGTCATCTCGACCAGCGGCGATCGCATCCAGGACCGGCCGCTGTCGGAAGCCGGCGGCAAGGGGCTGTTCACCAAGGAAATCGAGGAGGCGCTGCTGGCGCGCCGCATCGACATCGCCGTGCATTCGTCGAAGGACATGCCGACGGTGTTGCCCGACGGGCTGGAACTGTCTGCCTTCCTGCCGCGCGAGGATGCCCGCGACGCCTTCGTCGGCAAGGCGGCCAAAACGATCGCCGGATTGCCGCACGGCGCGAAGGTCGGTTCGTCGTCGCTCCGGCGTCAGGCGCTGATCCGGCGGATGCGGCCGGATCTCGACGTGGTGATGTTCCGCGGCAATGTGCAGACGCGGCTGCGCAAGCTCGACGAGGGCGTCGCCGACGGCACCATCCTTGCCTATGCCGGGCTGAAGCGGCTCGGGCTCGAAGATGTCGTCACCGACCTGATGCCGCTCGACAGCTTTCCGCCGGCGCCGGGGCAAGGCGCGATCTGCATCGAAAGCCGCATCGGCGACCTCGATGTGGAAAGAATGCTGACGGCAGTCCACGACGTGCCGACCGGGCAGGCGCTGGCCTGCGAACGCGCTTTCCTGGCGGCGCTCGACGGTTCCTGCCGCACGCCGATTGCCGGCCATGCGACGATATCGGCCGAAACGGTGTTCTTCGGCGGGCTGATCATCTCGCCGGACGGCGCGCAATCGCATGAGGTCAAGGCGGAAGGCCCGGCGCAGGATGCCGCGCGCATCGGCGACGATGCCGCCAGGACCGTGCGGGCCAAGGCCGGCGAAAAATTCTTCGACGGCTGGGCCTGATATGCGTCGCGTCCTGGTGACGAGGCCGGAGCCGGGCGCCTCGCGCACGGCACAGCGGCTTGAGGACCTGGGTTTTAAGCCGATCCTGCTGCCGCTGACCGAAACGGTGGCGCTGCCGGTTGATCCGGACAGGGTCGCAGCCAATACCGCGGCCGTCGCCGTCACCAGCGCCAATGCCGTGCGCCATGCGCCGAAAGAAATCAGCGCGGCGCTCGCCGGTTTGCCTTGCCATGCCGTCGGCAGACGGACAGCGCAGGCCGCCCGTGCGGCCGGGTTTCTGTCGGTCAGCGAAGGGCCGGGCGATGCCGAGGCGCTGGCGGATGCGCTTGCCGGCGATTGCGCCGGACAAACCATCGTCTATTTGTGCGGGCGGGTGCGTTATTCGGGTTTCGAGCAGCGGCTGCAGTCGGCAGGCGTTCAGGTTCGCGCCGTTGAGACCTATGACACTGTCGCGCTGGATTATTCCGATGAGGCCGTTCTTGCGCGCTTGTCCGGCCTGCCGGTCGAGGCGGTGCTGCTCTTTTCGGCCAAGGCCGCCACAGCGCTGCAGGCACTGGCTGGGCGGCCGGCGCTGCGTGAGCTTTTTAAAAAGACATGTTTTTTTGCGCTGTCCGGACGTATCGCCGCAGCCTTGGAGACGGTTGCCTCAGAACAGCTCCGCGTTGCGCCGGAGCCCAGCGAGGAGGCGCTGCTGGAGCTTTTGCGGACGTCGCCTTGACCCCGTGTCATCACGCCGCCCCTTTTCACCGCTTGGTGATGTGCTAGACCCTTCCTGAACCATCCCGAAGCGAAATTTGCGGAGCCCAAGCATGGTCAAGACGCCGAAGATGCGGCATTCGAAAAGCCGTCGCGAGCCGGTGACCATCGAGCTCGATCCCGGCGCTGTCTCGCGCGTTGCCGACGAGGATGCCGCCAACGGGCGGACCGACGAGGCGAAGGCGGAGGAGGCGGCAAGCGCGTCGCAGCCGGAAGCGCCTGAAGAACCCGTCCATGCCGACCAGACCGACATCGAGCCGTGGGAACATGCCGAAGCGGCCCCGCCGGACGGCTCGGAACAGCCGGCCGAGGGCGGTGCCAAAACTCCTGAAGGGCCCAAACCGACTTATCCGGCCGGCTCGGAGGCATCGGCGAAGCGGGCCTTCGACTACAGTTTCGACGACGCATCGGCCGAGGACGCTTCGGCCAAGGCGGGCGCCGCAGACGCGCCGAAGGAAACCCAGGCAGGGACTGAAGACATGGCAGCGCAGCCGAAGCGTGGCGGCATCAACGGCATCGCTGCCGGCATTATCGGCGGCGTCATCGCGCTGGCTGCCGCCGGAGGGCTGCAGTTTGCCGGCCTGCTCGGCGCGCCAGGGGTTGGCGATTTATCCTCGAGCGGCGTGTCGCTCGATGGCGTCAACAGCGAAATCGCTGCTCTGAAGAGCGAGATTGCCGGGCTCAAGGATACAGCCGGCAACAATGACGCCTCGGCCAAGGTGGACGGGCTGTCGTCAGCGCTGGATCAGGTCAAAACGGATGTCGCGGCGCTGAAATCGGCGATCGAGCAGGGCGGAGCAGGCGACACAGCCGGGCTTGCAGCCCTCGGCGACAAGGTCAGGCAGATCGAGACGGCGGTTGCGGCGCTTGGCCAGACCGGCAACACGGCGCCGGTCGATCTCGGACCGCTCAACGAAAAGCTGGCCGGGCTCGACGCGGCGGTGAAATCCGCCGGCGAGACGGCGAAGGCACAGGACGGCCGGCTTGCAGCGCTGGAACAGTCGGTGTCTCAGCTTTCCGGCAAGGTCGAGGCACAGGCCGGGCAGCCCAAGGTTGCGCTCGCCATCGCCGCATCGGCGCTGAAGGCAGCACTCGACCGTGGTGCGCCATTCGCCGCCGAACTCGAAACCTTTGCGGCGATTTCGCCGGATGCTCCAGAGATCGCAGCCTTGCGTCCCTACGCCGAAACGGGCGTTCCGACCCGGGCGGAGATCGCAACCGAAATGCCTGCCGCCGCCAATGCCATGGTCGCTGCCTCCGAGCCCGTCGACCCGAATGCCGGCTTCCTGCAAAACCTGCTGTCGAGCGCGCAATCGCTGGTCAAGGTCAGGCCGATCGGTGCAGTCGAAGGCGCTGGCGCTCCGGAAATCGTCGCTCGCATGGAGGTGGCGGTCGATCAGGGCGATTACGCCAAGGCGCTCAGCGAATACGATATGCTGCCCGAGGCGGTGAAGGCGGCCGGCGCCGATTTTGCCGGCAAACTGAAGGCGCGAATCGAGGTCGAGAAGCAGGTCGACGCGCTGATCGCCAGTGCGATGAAGGCGTGAGGGAAACCCGATGATTCGCATTCTGCTTTTCCTCGCCGTGGTTTTCGCGCTCGGGCTGGGCTTCGCCTGGCTGGCCGACCGGCCAGGCGAGATGGTCGTCACCTTCAGCGGCTATCAATACCAGGTCAGCCTGATGGTGGCAGCGGTGGCGGTCGTTGCCGTGGTTGCCGCGGTGATGATCGTCTGGTGGCTGCTCAAGGCGCTGTGGAACAGCCCATACACCATCTCGCGCTATTTCCGCGTGCGCCGTCGCGATCGTGGCTATCAGGCGCTGTCGACCGGTATGATTGCCGCCGGCGCCGGTGACGGGGCGCTCGCCCGCAAGAAGACCAAGGAAGCGGCAAAGCTGATCCGCTCCGACCAGGAGCCGCTGATCCAATTGCTGGAGGCGCAAGCCTCGCTGCTCGAAGGCGACCATGAGGGTGCCCGCGAAAAGTTCGAGACCATGCTCGACGATCCCGAAATGCGGCTGCTCGGCCTGCGCGGGCTTTATCTCGAGGCCGAACGCCTCGGCGACCGCAACGCGGCGCGGCACTACGCCGGCCGCGCCGCGGCGATGGCGCCGCAGTTAGCCTGGGCCGCCGAATCGACGCTGGAAGACCTGACCGGGCGCGGCGACTGGGACGGCGCGCTGAAACTGGTCGAGGCGCAGAAATCGACGCGGCAGATCGAGCGCGATGCCGCCAACCGGCGTCGCGCCGTGCTGCTCACCGCCAAGGCGCAGGCGCTGATCGACAGCGATCCCAATGCCGCCAAAACCGCTGCTCTGGAGGCCAACCGGCTGCGGCCGGATTTCGCGCCGGCGGCGGGGATCGCAGCCAAACTGCTGTTCAGACAGAATGATGTGCGCAAGGGCGCGAAGATCCTCGAAACGGCGTGGAAAGCCGAGCCGCATCCAGAGATCGCCGAGCTTTACACCCACGCCCGGCCAGGCGATGCCGTGCTCGACCGGCTGAACCGGGCGAAGAAGCTGCAGGAGATGAAGAAGAACCACGCCGAATCGTCGCTGGCGGTGGCGCGCGCCGCGCTCGACGCGCAGGACTTTTCAACCGCCCGCAAAGAGGCCGAGGCGGCTATCCGCATGGATCGCCGCGAAGGCGCCTATCTGCTTCTGGCCGACATCGAGGAGGCAGAGACCGGCGATCAGGGCAAGGTGCGGCAGCTTTTGTCCAAGGCAGTGCGTGCACCGCGCGATCCGGCCTGGGTCGCCGACGGCGTTGTTTCCGAACGCTGGGCGCCGGTGTCGCCGATCACCGGCAAGCTCGACGCCTTCGAGTGGCGTGCGCCGATGGAGCGGCTCGGCCAACTCATCGACAGTGACGAGGATGCGCCGGACGCCGCGGTGCCGACAATTGCAGCGCCAACGAAGCCGGAAAAGGAAAATGTGATCGAGCTGAACCCCGCTGGTTCGGCCGAAAGAGCGACCGCCGTGGCGGCATCGGAAACTGACGAAGACGATGTTGCGCCGGTCACCGCCACGGCGTCTGCCGCAGTGCCGCCGGATGGCGACGCTGCCGAACCGGCGGAGGAAATGGCCCGGCTGCCCGACGATCCCGGCGTCGATCCGGACGACGAAGAGCAAAAATCACCACGCAAGTTTCGATTGTTTTGATTTGGCTGAGCTTGAAAAGTTTGGCTGAGCTTGAAAGTTTTGGCGGATGGGAAGCAGGAATCACATGTTCGAACGCGTTCTGTCGTTTCTGAAGGACCTGCCGGCAGACGGCCGCGCCCGCAACAACGCCGATGATCCGCGCGTTGCCGCATCCGCCCTTCTCTACCATGTGATGAGTGCCGACGGCGTGCGTCAGGATGCCGAATGGGAGCGGTTCAAGGCGGTGCTGGCGGAAAGCTATTCGATCAGCGGCGACGAGCTCGACGCGCTTGCCGCTGCCGGCGAGCGGGCCGACAATGAGGCGATCGACCTCTACGCCTTCACCAGCGTTTTGAAGCGTCAGCTCGATCCGGACGCGCGAAAAGCCTTCATCGGCCTGATGTGGGAAATCGTCTATGCCGATGGCGAATTGCACGAGCTCGAGGACAATATCGTCTGGCGCGTCGCCGAGCTGATGGATGTCGAACGCCACGACCGCGTCGAGGCACGCCGCAAGGCGGCCGCCGAAGTGCCGGGCGCGGCTGGAACATCGAGCGACGAATAGACGGGATTTCCCCATGCCACCCACGCCGAGGCCGAGACCAAAAATCCTGATCGTGCTGCATCAGGAGAGTTCGAGCCCCGGGCGCGTCGGCCACATGCTTATCGAAGAAGGCTTCGACCTTGATCTCCGCTGCCCGCCGCTCGGCGACGCCTTGCCGGAAACACTGGACGGTCATGCCGGAACCGTGGTGTTCGGCGGACCGATGAGCGCCAATGACGAGGACGATTTCGTCCGCCGTGAGACCGACTGGCTAAAAGTGCCGCTCCGGGAGAACCGGCCGTTGCTCGGCATCTGCCTCGGCGCGCAGATGCTGGTCAACCATCTTGGCGGCAAGGTCGAGGGTCATGGCGAGGGGCTGGTCGAGATCGGCTGGTATCCGCTGACAGCGACCGAGGACGGCAAGAAGCTGATGCGCTGGCCTGAGATGGTCTATCAGTTTCACCGCGAGGGCTTTTCGCTGCCGAAGGACGCGACGCTGCTGGCGACGGCCGAAACCTATCCCAACCAGGCCTTTCGCTATGGCGACAATGCCTGGGGCATCCAGTTCCATGGCGAATTGACAAGGGCGATGATGCAGCGCTGGGTCGTTCGCGGCGCGCATCGCTTCGAGTTGCCCGGCGCGCAGCCCGGTCGCGATCATCTCGGCGGCCGGCTGATCTGGGACATGCATCTCAAGCGCTGGCTCGGCGAATTCCTGCAGACGATCTTCGGCAAGCCGGCGCTGTCCTGATCTGGTCTAGTTTGCCCGGATCAGAGTGCCCTGGGATCAGTTTCGCCCGTTGAGGTGGCGCACCTTGCGCAACTGCGGGAACAGCACCGCCCACAGCCCGGCGACAACGACTGCGCCGACGCCGCCGATCACCACCGCGGGCACGGTGCCGATCAATGCCGCCATGGTGCCGGCGCGGAATTCGCCGAGCTCGTTGGAGGCGCCGACGAAAACCTGATTGACGGCGTTGACGCGGCCGCGAACCTTGTCCGGCGTCCACAGCTGGATCAGCGTCTCTCTGATGTAGACGCTGAACATGTCGGCGGCGCCGAGCAAGGCGAGCGCTGCGATCGACAGCCAGGTGATGGTGGAAAGGCCGAACAGCACCGTGAAGGCGCCGAACAGCGCGACGAAGCCGAGCATGACCACGCCGGCATGGTTGCGGATCGGATGTCCGGCCAGCCAGATGGCAACGCAGATGGCGCCGATGCCCGGCGCCGAACGCAACAGTCCCAGGCCCCAAGGGCCGAGTTCGAGGATGTCGCGCGCATAGACCGGCAGCAGCGCCGTGGCGCCGGACAAAAGCACGGCGAACAAATCGAGCGAAATGGCGCCGAGCACGATCTTCTCGCTCCAGATATAGCCGAAGCCGGCAAACAGGGTCTGCATCGTCGGCCTGTCGGTCTCGCTGCGCTGGGCAGGCTTTGGGATGGTGAAGACCAGCACCGCAGCGACAAACATCAGAACGGCAGCGGTGCCGTATGCCGCTTGCGCCGAGAGCCCGTAGAGCAGGCCGCCGGCGACCGGTCCGACGATGGTCGCCGTCTGCCAGGCGGACGAATTCCAGGCGATCGCGTTGCCGAAATCCTCCGGCGGCACGAGGTTGGCGAACAGCGACGCCGCTGCCGGTCCGAAGAAGGCGCGCGCGATGCCGAACATGGCGAGCACGCCGAAGATCAATCCCGGTCCGCTAAGACCGCGCAGCGTCAGCAGCAGCAGGGCCAGCGCGCAGATCGCCTCCAGCAGCACCATCAGCGCCATGATGAGGCGGCGGCCGAAACGGTCAGCGACCACCCCGGTGATCAGCACCAGCAGCAGCGAAGGCAGGAACTGGACAATGCCGACAAGGCCGAGATAAAACGGATCGCGGGTCAGGTCGTAGACCTGCCAGCCGACGGCGACGGATACGATCTGGGTGGCGAATGTGGCGAGGAAGCGTGCCGCCCAATAGCTCAGGAAGGGTTTGTGCCGGAAGGCGGCATAGCGCCGGTCGGGCGGTGCGTGAGGTTCGGGTGTCATGAATCAGGCCCCGTGGCAAGCAAGTCGGCCGGCGGGGCACTTCCACGAGGGCGCTGGTCCGACCACCGCGCTTTTAGCGCAGTTCGGTGCGAGGCGCGCGCAAAAATCGGCTCTGGATCAAGGATTTCCGGCTACCATGCTAATTGCACAGCTCGGCGGAGGTGGAAGGGTTATTAGGCGCGCAGGTCGAGTTCTCCCCGCGCCCCCTCTTGTCCTGCCGGACATCTCCCCCCCAAGGGGGGAGATTGGACGTCGCGACGGCTTTCGCCAATCTCGAGCGTCAAAGGCGACTTCGAGCGCGTCAGACCGTGGCCTTTGGCTTCCTGGTCTTCTTGACCGGCGCCGGCGGGGCGGCCTTGCGGCCAAGGCCGATCGCCTTCGCCAACTGCGAGCGCGAGGCCGCATAGGTCGGGGCGACCATCGGATAGTCAGCCGGCAAGCCCCATTTGGCGCGGTAGGCATCCGGCGTCAGTCCGAAATGAACGCCGATATGGCGTTTCAGGGATTTGAACTTCTTGCCGTCTTCGAGGCAGATGATGTAATCCGGCGTCACCGATTTCTTGGGATTGACCGCCGGGATCAGCGGTGCTGCGACCGGAACGGCGGGCTGGCCGAGCCCACCTATCGACGCGCTGACGCTGGCGATGAGATCGCCGAGGCCGGAAGCGGGCAAGCGGTTCTTCTCGACGTAAGCGGACACGATGTGAGCGGTCAGCTCGAGAAGGTCGATGTCCTTGCGGGCTTTGTTGCTGTCGTCGGTCAATCTATTTTCTCCGTTAGGGGGGTCGCAGAATTCCTAGTCGGCAAATCTGCATAACGCAATGACGCCGCACCACGCTACACATTATTTTGAATAACAATACTAACGGCCGGGCCAGATCAACAGGTTTGGGCCCGAACCGCTATAATATCAGACAATCAGGGATTTGTCGCGCCACAGTCGAAATCCCCCTTCGAAGGCGCGTGTGTTGTCGCCACGCCTGCAACCGGCAGGCAATTCGTCGAGTTTGTCGACGTTGCCGCCGCCGATGACCACATAGTCAGGCTGAAGGGCGGCGCGCAGCCGCTCGACGACGTCGAAGACGTGTTTGCGCCATTTCTTCTTGCCGCGCTTTTCAAGGCCGCGTTCGCCGACATAGTCCTCGAAGCTGCCGCCCTTCTTGTAAGGAAGATGCGCGAGCTCCATCGGCTGGGCGACGTTGTCGAGGACCATCGCGGCACCGAGTCCGGTTCCGAAACCCAGGAACAGCATGCGCCCGCCTTCATAGCTGCCGACGGCCTGCATCAGCGCGTCGTTGACCAGCTTCACCGGCTTGTCGAACTGCGTTGCGAAGTCAAATCCGACCCAGCCCTTGCCGAGATTGGCGGGGTCGGCCAGTGGCCTGTTGTGGTGCACCGGGCCAGGATAACCGATCGAGACGACGTCGTAGGGCAAGCCATCGGCGAGCGTCTGCACGGCGGCGATCATCTGCTGCGGCGTCAGGCCGGGTCCGGAATCGGCCCTGCGCTCCTCGCCGCCGGCGCTGGTGAGGATCTTGACATGGGAGCCGCCGATATCGATCGCAAGCACGATCTTTTCGCTGTCCGGTGCTTGCTTTTTCGCCGCCTTGGCCATTGCGTCGCCTCCGAGTTCATTTCACCGGGTTGATCCAGCCGTTCGGCGGTCCGAACCCGGCCATCGCCTCGGCGGGACCCCATGCTCCCGGCTCATAGAGGTGTGGCGGCGTGGTATCGCCGAGCACCGGGCCGACGATCCGCCAGGCAAGCTCGCTGGCATCCTGGCGAGTGAACAACTGGCCGTTGCCGTTCATGGCGTCGCCGATCAGCCGCTCATAGGGCGGCATGTCGCCCTTGCTGTCGTCGAGCGCGGTGAGTTCGACCTGCTCGCCGATCATGTCGTCACCAGCGGCCTTGCGCTGGGCGCCGATCGAGATCGCCACCTGCGGGTCGATGCGGAAACGGACGTGGTTCGCATCTCCGGGTTTGATCGGGTCGAAGACGTCAAGCGGCGGCCGCTTCAAACGCACGATGACCTCGGTGGCGTGCACCGGCATGCATTTGCCGGCGCGGATGAAGAAGGGCACGTCGCGCCAGCGCCAGGTGTCGACGAAGAAACGCACCGCCGCGAAGGTCTCGACCGGCGAATTCGGCGCGACGCCCGGCTCGCTGAGATAGCCTTTGAACTGGCCGCGCACGACATCGTCACTGGTCAGCGTCCTGATCGCCCGCAGCACCTGCACCTTCTCGTCGATCAGATCGTCGGCCGAGCGGCCAACGGGCGGCTCCATGGCCAGCAGCAGCAGGATGTTGAGCAGATGGTTCTCGATGACGTCGCGGATGCAGCCGACCTCGTCGTAGAAGCGGCCGCGGCCTTCGACGCCGAAATCCTCGGCCATGGTGATCTGCACGCTCTCGACGAAATTGCGGTTCCAGATCGGCTCGAGAAAGGAATTGGCGAAGCGGAAATAGAGCAGGTTCTGGATCGCCTCCTTGCCGAGATAATGGTCGATGCGAAAGATCGACTGCTCGTCGAACACCAGGTGAAGGACCCGGTTCAGCCAGCGCGCCGATTGCAGATCGTGACCGAAGGGCTTTTCCACCATCAGGCGCGCGCCCTGGGCTGCGCCCGACTGTTCCAGTCCCTGGATGACCGTCTCGAACATGGTCGGCGGCACCGCCAGATAGTGCAGCGGGTGCTGCGCGGTCCCGAGCGCGCTTTTCAGCTTCTCGAATGTCGCGGCGCTGCGGTAGTCGCCGCTGACATAGCGAAGCAGCGAGGCAAGTTTCGCGAATATCTTCTCGTCGACCTTGCCGATGGCCTTGGCGATGCCGTCGCGGGCCCGCGCCTGCAACTGCTTCAGGTCCCAGGCGTCGAAAGCGACGCCGATCACCGGTTCGGTGAGCGTTCCCTTGGCGACCATGGCGTAAAGTGCCGGGAAGATTTTTTTGTGGGCGAGGTCGCCGGTCGCCCCGAAAAGCACCAGCGTGTCGGACCGTTCCTGGTTCATGAGCGTGTCTTCCCCGTCACGAGCCGGTCTTCGGCTTTTCGACATGGCCGCCAAAGGCATAGCGCATGGCGGACAGCAGCTTGTCGGCGAATTCGGATTCGCCTTGCGAGGCGAACCGGTCGAACAGGGCCGAGGACAGAACCGGCGCCGGCACGCCGGTGTCGATCGCCGCCTTCAGCGTCCAGCGGCCTTCGCCGGAATCCGAAACCCGTCCGCCGAACTGCGTCAGCCCCGAATCGGCCTTCAATACGCCCGCCGTGAGGTCGAGCAGCCAGGAGCCGATGACGCTGCCATGCCGCCAGACCTCGGCTACCTCGGCGATATCGATGTCGAACTGGTAATATTGCGGGTTTTCCAATGGACTGGTTTCGGCGTCGGCCGTCCGCTGTCGCTTGCCGGCATTCGCCGACTTCAGGATGTTCATGCCCTCGGCATAGGCGGCCATGACGCCGTATTCGATGCCGTTGTGGACCATCTTGACGAAATGGCCGGCGCCGCTCGGTCCGCAGTGGAGATAGCCGAACGGGGCGGTTCCGGCATCCTTGCCGGGGGCGGGCACCCCGGCATCCGCGCCTGGAGCCAGGGTGGCGAAGACCGGGTCGAGATGCTGGACCGCGCTGTCGGGGCCGCCGATCATCAGGCAATAGCCGCGCTCGAGGCCCCAGACGCCGCCGCTGGTGCCGACATCGACATAGTTCAAGCCTTTCAATGCCAGGCGCGCGGCATGGTCGACAGCCTCGTGATAATAGGAATTGCCGCCGTCGACGATGATGTCGCCCGGCTCCATCAGGTCGGCCACCTGATCGACGATCCGGCTGGTGATCGCCGCCGGCAGCATCAGCCAGGCGCTGCGCGGCTTGGTCAGCTTGCCGACGAAATCCTCCATCGAAGCGGCTCCAATCGCGCCAGCCGTCACAAGGGCTTCAACGCTGGCCGGGTTGATGTCGTAGACCACGCATTCATGGCCATCGCGCAGCAGGCGCCGCACCATGTTGGCGCCCATCCTGCCCAGTCCCATCATTCCGATCTGCATGTTTTTCGTCCTGCTTCTTGAGGGATAGAAGATCTACTGGCTCTATTATTGGAGCATGATCTTTTCCGAAAACCGGTTTCCACTTTTCGCTAACGCGGACCTTCGGTTCGGGATCATGCTCTAGTCCGGCTTGTCGATACCGACGGAAAAGTCGACATTCTCCCAACGGCCGGCATCGGGCCAGAAAAAAGTAAAGACGATCATATTGCCCGGCGGGACATCGGCAACGGTCAGGTCCATGAGATGGATGCCGAAGGCGTTCTCGATCGTCGCGGCGTCACGGATGGTTGCCCAATCGTCGTTGCTCCAATGGACCACCGCCCGGGCCAGCAGTTCGACGCGCAGCAGCTTGCCGGCGGGCATGGCGCGGAGCTTGTGATTGAAGCGCCATGTCCGGCGCGGCGCCACGGTCCTGTCCTCGATGTAGCGCTTCACGCCTTGCGGCGGCATGTCGAAGACGGCGCCGTCATAGAGCGAGCGCAGCAGCTTGATATGCTCCGAATGCGCCCAGACCAGAGGCATGGCGCTGCCCGACGGTCCGCCGTGCCGCAGTTCGTGTTCGGCCATGTCGGGACCATCCCAGACCTGCTCCGGCAGCAGGCCGCCAGACCCGGCCGAATCCTCCAGGGTCCTTAACAGGCTCGCTGCCTTGTCCTTGCGTCCCGCCGCCAGTTCGTAATGGGCGCGCTCGCCGACCAGCAGCGGCCCGGGCCGGCCCGGGCCGGTCCCGTCGAAGGGCGCGCCGTCGGCTCGCTCGCCATAGCCGTCGCCGGTATAGCGATACCAGACGGGCCCCTGAGGCAGGTCGCAGCGCAGCCGCGCATCGATGACCTTGACGGTGCCGACGATGCGCGGATCGTCGGCGGCCCTGAGGCCGAAGCGGACGAGCGCCAGCGCATCCGGGCTGACGATCGCCTCGGCCGGCCGGTCGCTATCGCCCGGCGGCTGGTTCTTGATCGGCACATAGCCGTCCCTCGGCGACGCCGCGCCGGCGGTGTCGGGCGGCGCGATACGGACGTAATAGCCCTCGACGCCGACCTCTTTTCCGAGTGGGGTGCCGGTGACATAGGTCCAGCGCTCGATCTGGTCGTTCCAGATATCGGCGGTTTCCCGCAGATAATTTGCCGGCTCTGCTTTGCCGCAAGTTTCCAACATGTCGGCCGCGGCCAACAGGGCGGCGATCTCGACGGCCAGCGTGAACGGGCTGTAGCCGGCATCCTCCTCCCAGCGGTCTTCACCGGTGACCGGACCGTTGCGCACGACGTAGGAAGCGGCGCGCTCGACCATCGGCATGAAGGAGCGCAACGCGGCGTCTGCCAGATGCCCAGCCCGGCGCAGCGCGTCTGCGAGCAGCAGCGGAAACGCGCATTCGTCCATCTGGATGCCCGGCCAATAGGCTGATCCGTCGAGCCAGGCGTTCTGCGGCCAATGCCCATCCGGCAGCTGGATCGAGCGGAGATAGGCGAGGATCTCAAGCGCTTGCGCCGGATCGCCGGCGGCGAGGAAACCGCCCGCGGTTTCGACCAGGTCGCGCGGCCAGACCAGATGATAGCCGCCGATATTGTCGTCGCCCTTGCTGAAGCCCCACGGGATCGACAGGCTGGCGACGGCCGCTCCGGTGGATGAGCGATGCGTTGCCAGAACTGCCGTGCTGACACGATACGTGTTGATCCCCGCACCACGCCGGTCCAGCGGCAGCAAGCCAGCCTGCCATTTGCGCCATTTTTCGATAAAGGATTTGGCCGCGGGCGCAAAGCCTCGCTTCAGGCTGGCCGAGGCATTTTCCGCCGCCTCTTGCGGCGTCGTTCCGAAACCCAGCGCCAGCAACGCCGTCGGGTTCGCAGCCGAAAAGCCGATCTCGCCGGTCAGCGCGACATTGCCGTCCTCGGCCCTGCGGCAAGCCGGGTCGAGTCGGCCGTCACGACGGAGTTGCTGCCAGCCGTCGGAGACACCGACATAGCCGGCCGAGCATGCTCCCCAAGGCAGCGACGAGGCGAGCGCCAGGCAAACGCCACGTCCCGATGCAAACAGGACAGGCCTTCCCTCGTGGTCGCCGACCCAGGCGGTGTTGGCCATGCCGGCGTTGACCAGATGTGGCGCCAGCAGCGCGTAGACGCGGTGGTCGGCAACTGTGCCTTTCAGCGGCGTGAAGCTGATTTCCTGCAGCAAAGTGGGATGTTCCGGATCGGTAACGATGCGCTTCTCGATCCGGTAGGTAGCGGCGGTGTTGACCAGCCTGTAGGCGGGCACCCCATCCTCGAACGGCTCGAGGCTGTGCACGGCATCGCGCTTTTCTTCCGAGAAATAGAAGCCGGGGCCGGTGACGACCAGTCCCATGTCTCGGGTGCAGGCGCTGTCGAGGCGGGGATAATAGACCTCGTTGAGGATGCCGTGGCTGATCGTGAACCAGACAGGGCAGGCCGGCGAAAGCGCGGTTCCGACGCCGCTCTTGGTGCTCGACGTCCAGCGCGCCGGAATTCCGGGTGCGCCCAGCGCATCAGTCGGCGTCGCTGCCATCTTGATTTTGGTCTCCTGCCCCATCCCTAGACCAGGAGCCGAAGCCTTTTCAATCATTGCACCGCAAGTTGATCGTCAAACCTTCATCGATCGCTGTTGACAAGTGCGCCCATCTAAATTTGTCTGACAATATTGAAACGAGGGTCGTCATAACAGCCGCCAGCAGCCAACAACGACCAGCAATCCATGGGAGGATAACAGATGAAGAAGATACTCGTCTTGAGTGCCCTTGCGGCGATGCTCGCGTCAGGCGCCGCGTTTGCCGACACCAGCGACAAGAAGATCGCCTTTTCCAACAATTATGCCGGCAATTCGTGGCGGCAGGCGATGCTCGACAGCTATGCCATCGTCACCAAGAAGGCGGTCGCCGACGGGGTGGTCGCCGCCGCGGACATCTTCACGACGGCCGACAAGGAAGTGCCGACCCAGGCTGCCCAGGTTCAGAACCTGATCCTGCAAGGCTATGACGCCATCGTCATCAACGCCGCCTCGCCGGACGCGCTCAACGGCGCCGTCAAGCAGGCCTGCGATGCCGGCATCGTCGTCGTCTCCTTCGACGGCATCGTCACCGAGCCCTGCGCCTACCGCGTCGTCGTCGACTTCAAGGACATGGGCAGGCAGGAAGTCGAGCAGATGGCCAAGTTCCACCCCGAGGGCGGCAATCTGCTGGAAATCCGCGGCCTTGCCGGCACGTCGATCGACGACGCCATCCACGCCGGGATTCTGGAGGGCGTCGCCGCCCATCCCGAGTTCAAGATCGTCGGTTCGGTGACCGGCGACTGGGACCAGACCACAGCGCAGAAGGCGGTCGCGACGATCCTGCCGTCGCTGCCGGAAATCGTCGGCGTCGTCGATCAGGGCGGCGACGGCTATGGCGCGGCACAAGCCTTCGCCGCCGCCGGCAAACCGCGCCCGACCATCATCATGGGCAACCGCCAGGACGAATTGCAGTGGTGGAAGGAACAGAAGGACAAGGATGGCTACCAGACCTGGTCGGCGTCGATTGCGCCGGGCGTGTCGTCGCTGGCCTTCTGGGTGGCGCAGCAGGTGCTCGACGGCCGCACCGATGTGCCGCATGACCTGTTGGTGCCATACCTCGCCTTCACCCAGGATAATTTCGAGGCCGAGCTGCCGAACATCCCCAAGGGCGGCGTCGCCAGCCACGAATACACGCAGGAAGACGCCATCGCGGCGATCAAAGCCAACATCAAGTGAGGGTGGCACATCCAATGCCGCGCGCGTCGTCTTCCGGATTTCGCTAGGGATGCCCGAGGCCGGTGTAGACATCATCAGACTGGACGGAGCCGAAAAACATTTCGGCGCCGCCACTGTCGACATCATCAGGCTGGACGGAGCCGAAAAACATTTCGGCGCCGTCCGGGCGCTCGCCGGGGTGGATTTCCACGTCGGCGCCGGCGAATGCGTCGGTCTCGTCGGCCACAATGGCGCGGGCAAGTCGACGCTCATGCATATGGTGGCGGGCACGCTCGTGCCCGACAGCGGTCGGATCGCGGTGCGTGGCGGCATCGAGGACAATTATTCGGTGCCGCGCGCCCAACAACTCGGCATACGCTGCGTATTCCAGGAACTGTCGCTGTGCCCGAACCTCAGCGTTGCCGAGAACACCCGAATCAACCACCCGGCGCTGCGCGGCCTCGGCTGGCGGCGCAAGGCGGCCGATCTGATCGCCGCCAAGCTCGACGAGATATTTCCGGGCCACAGCATCTCCGCCGCCGATATCGCCAGCGACCTTTCCATCGGCAGGCGGCAGATGGTCGAGGTGGCGCGCGCCTTCACGGTGACGCAGGATCCGCTCGAATTGGTCATCCTCGACGAGCCGACATCCTCGCTCGACGCGCACACGGCCGGCCAGTTGCTGGGTTTCGTCCGGCGCTTTGTCGCCGGGGGCAAGAGCTGCATTCTGATCTCGCATGTTCTGGGCGAGGTGCTCGGGAATGCCGACCGCATCGTGGTGATGCGCGACGGCAAGGTCGTCGCGTCGGATGCGGCTAAGGCTTTCGATCGCGGCAGGCTGGTGACGACCATGGGCGGAGCGGCAGCGCGTGAGAAGATCGCGGCCGAAATCGCGACCCAAAAGCCGGAGACCGGCCCGTTGCGGGTCCGGGCCCGCCCAGCGCGGCAACAGGACGGCAACGAACTTGTGGCGCATGCCGGCGAGATCATCGGCCTTGCCGGGCTTGCCGGTCATGGCCAAACCGATCTGCTGCTGGCGATTTTCGCAGCCGCGGCGCGCACCAAAACCGGCATCGAGGTCACCGCGCCGGTGGCGCTGGTGGCCGGCGACCGCCAGTCTGACGGGATCTTTCCGCAATGGTCGATTGCGCAAAACATCGGCATCCGCTCGCTGGCGCGATTGCGCAACGGCCTGCTGATCTCGCCGCGGCGCGAAGCCGAGCTCGCCGACTTCTGGCAAAAGAAAATCGGCATCCGCACCCCCGACATGAACAACAACATCTTCTCGCTGTCCGGCGGCAACCAGCAGAAGGCCCTGTTTGCCCGGGCGCTCGGTTCCGACGCCAAGATCGTGCTGATGGACGACCCGATGCGCGGCGTCGACATCGGCACCAAGCTCGAGGTCTACGACCTTGTGCGCGAAGAGGCTGGCCGCGGCCGTACCTTCCTCTGGTACACCACGGAAACCGAAGAGCTCGACAATTGCCACCACGTCTATGTCTTCAAGAACGGCCGGATCGTCGCCAAGCTTGGTCGCGACGAGCTGACCGAGGAAAAGATCATCCAGTCCTCGTTCGGCGATGCGGCTTGAGATGACGGCAGCACCCGTCGAGAGCGGTCCCAAGAGTTCTTCCGAGCGAAGCGCGCTGGCGCGGGCGCGCCTGCTGCGCGGGCTGCTGCCTGCGATGTCGCTGGTGCTGGTGCTGCTGGCGATCGCCTGGCTCAACCCGCGCGCCATCAGCTATTTCGGCTTCAGCCTGATGCTCAACCTGGCGATCCCGATCGCGTTGGCGACGATCGCGCAGATGTTCGTCATTGCCGGCAACGAGTTGGACCTGTCGATCGGCACCTTCGTCGGTTTCGTCGGCTGCGTCACGGCGACATGGCTGAAGGAGGCGCCGCTGGTCGGTGTCTTGATCCTTCTCGGGTCGATCGGCGTCTATGCGCTGCTCGGCGCGCTGATCCATCTGCGCAACCTGCCTTCAATCGTGGTGACGCTCGGCATGAGTTTTGTCTGGCAGGGTCTGGCCATCCTCATCCTGCCGAAGCCCGGCGGCAAGGCGCCGGACTGGCTGCTGTCGCTCATGGCCTTCAAGCCGCCCTTCGTCCCGTTCCCGATCATTGCGGCGCTGCTGATCGCGGCGGTCGTCCACTTCGGGCTGATGCGCACCTCGTATGGCGTGATCCTGCGCGGCTCCGGTGGCAATGCCGCGGCCCTCAGCCGTGCCGGCTGGTCGCTGCTCAAGACCAAGGTCGTGCTGTTCGCATTGACCGGCCTGTTCGGCGTTTTATCCGGCATGGCCCTGATTGGCATCACCACCTCGGCCGATGCCAATATCGGCAATGGCTACACGCTGCTGTCGATCGCCGGCGTCATCCTCGGTGGCGGCGAATTCGTCGGCGGCCGGGTATCGCCGATCGGCGCGGTGATCGGCGCGCTGACGCTGGCGCTCGCCGCCTCGCCGCTGCTGACCTTCATGCACATCCCGCCCGATTGGCAGGTGGCCGCCAACGGCGCCATCCTCATCATCGTGCTGGCGGCCCGGGTGCTGATCAGCCGCAAAGAGAGGTGAGGGGATGGCATCGTTGCGATTGCTGCTCGCCAAACCCTGGATCTGGTCCTTCATCGGCGCGCTGCTGGTGTGGCTGGCGACGGTCACCTTCACCGGCGGATATGGCGGCGGCGGCATGATCACGGCGGCACTTTCGCTCGCCGTCTTCACCGTCATCGTCGGTGTCGGCCAGATGTTCGTGATCACGCTCGGTCCCGGCAATGTCGACCTGTCGCTGCCCGCCAATATCGGCCTCGCCAGCGCCGTCGCCATGAAGGTGATGGACGGCAATGATTCAATGATCGCGGTCGGGCTGCTGGCGGCGCTGGCCTGCGGCATGGCGATCGGCGCCGCCAATTATCTGTTGATCTGGGCGCTGCGCATTCCACCGATCATCGCCACACTGTCGGCGAGCTTCATCATCCAGTCGATCGACATCAGCTATGGCCGCGGCTTGCAGATCAAGCCGCCGCCGGGCTTTGCCAGTTTCACCAACTGGCAGATTCTTGGCATTCCGGTGCTGGCGATCCTCACCGTGCTGTTCTCCATCGGCGCTGCGTTCGCGCTGCAGCGCATGATCTATGGCCGTTCGGTGCTGGCGATCGGCCAGAACATCCGCGCGGCGTGGCTGGCCGGCGTCAATGTCGGCCGCATCCGCTTTCTTACCTACACGCTGTCGGGCGCGCTCGGCGGCCTCGACGGGGCGCTGCTCGCCGGCTATTTCCGCGGCGCCAACGTCGATATCGGCAATGAGTACCTGCTGGCCTCGATCGCCGTCGTCGTCATCGGCGGCACGTCGGTAGCCGGCGGCAAGGCCAATGTGCCGGGTGTATGGGGCGCGGCCCTGTTCCTGGTGCTGCTTTTGACCATGCTCAACACGTTCGGCGTCAGCGCCGGCGTCCGTCTGTTGCTGACCGGGCTGATCATCGTCGGCGTCATCACTGCCGCCGGCGGGCAGAAAGCGCTGCGCTAGCAAGCGGCGGCCCTTGGCGGCGCTGACCTGTGTCATCTCATACGTGCTTGCGCCCGCCAGATTCGCGGAACCAGCTGTCGGGATAGGGATACCACCAGTCCTGGATCGCTGGCCTGTGGTCGATGATGACCATCTTCGAGCGGCGGAAGGCATCCAGCCCCTGGCGACCAAGTTCGCGGCCGAGGCCCGACGCCTTCCAGCCGCCGAACGGCAGTGCGTCGTTGTCGATCAGCGGATTGTTGACCCAGACCATCCCTGCCTCAAGCCGCTCCGCAGCCTCATGCGCCTCGGCAAGATCAGTGGTGAACACCGAGGCGCCGAGCCCGAACGGGCTGTCATTGGCAAGTTCTATCGCCTCGTCGAAATCCTTGACCCGGCAGATCGCGGCGACTGGCCCGAAACATTCTTCGCGCACGATCGCCATGTCGGGGGTGACGCCGGTCAGGATCGTCGGCTCGTAGAACCAGCCGACATTGTGCGCCGGCGGAATACGCCCGCCGGTGATCGCCTTGGCACCATTGCGCACGGCATCGTCGACCAGCCGCATGACTTTCGCCCGCGCCGCCTCGCTGACCAGCGGCCCGATCTCGGTCTTGTCGAGGCCGTTGCCGATGCGCAGCGCCCGTGTCTTCTGCGCAAACAGCTCGACAAAGCGGTCATGAACGGCATCGACGACGAAAAACCGTTCGGCCGAGGTGCAGACCTGGCCGGTGAGATGGAACGCGGCGGTGACGCTGCCGGCGGCCGCCACGTCGAGCGGGGCGTGTCGGCTGATGATCAGCGGATCGCTGCCGCCGGCCTCGATGACGCATGGCTTCATGCGCTCGGCGCAAGCGACGGCGACAGCCTTGCCGGCGGCGACCGAACCGGTGAAGGCAACCGCATGGGTGCGGTCGGAGGCGATCAAAGCCTGCGCCGTGGCCGCCGCGCCGGGCAGGCAGGAAACCAGGCCCTCCGGCAGTGAGCGGAACACGGTCATGTAATCCAGCGTCGACAGTGTCGTCGCTTCGGCCGGCTTGATGACGCAGGCATTGCCGGCGGCAAGCGAGGCGGCAACGGTCCAGCACATCAACAGGATCGGGAAATTGTAGGGCATGATGTGCACAGACGTGCCGTAGGGCTCGTAGCGCGCATACTGGAACGAACCCGCCTGCGTCGTGCCGGCGATCTTGCCGGCATCGTCGCGCGCCATTTCGGCGTAGTAGCGGAAGATCGGCGCGCAATTGGCGATCTCGCCGATTGCTTCCGGATAGGGCTTGCCCATCTCGCGCACCATCAGCTCGGCGCAGCAGGTGAAGTCGGCCGCCTCGATCGCGTTGGCGACTGCATGCAGATGCCTGGCGCGGCTCTTGGCGTCGAGCTTTTTCCAGGCAGCTTGCGCCCTGGCCGCAGCGGTGAGCACGGCGTCGATCTCGCCGTCGGTTGCAGTCGCGATGGCGCCGACGGTTTCCAGTGTCGCCGGATCGATCACCGGTTTTGCCGCGCCGGTCATCGGCCGATAATCCGGATTGACGAAGAAGGCCGGCCGGTCAGGTGAGAAGTCCATGGTCGTCCTTTCAAGTCGCTCAGCGGATCATGTAGACCTTCTTGATGGTCTCGTGGACGGTGCAGACGCCCTTCCAGTCCTGCGGAAAGAACGCCGCGGTGTCGGGTTCGATCTCGATCACCTCGCCGGATTCGTGGACATAGGTGCAGCGGCCCTCTAGGAAATGGCAGAATTCGTCGCGGGTGACGTGGCAGTGCCATTTGCCTGGGGTGCAGACCCACAGCCCGCATTCGGAGCGGCCTTCCGGCCCCTTGTGCAGCAATTTGCCGGAGGTACGGGATTCGCCCTCGATCATCGTGGGGATGACGCCCCAGTCGACGAGGTCGGTGAGGGCAAGCGGCGATTTCATGATCGGTGTCGGCATGTCGTGAAGCTCCAGTGGCTGGCTTCAGGCCAGCATGTAAATGTTGCGGATGGTCTCGTGGACGGTGCATTCGCCGGTCCAGCCGGCCGGGAACATGACTACCGTGGCAGCGGAGACTTCTATCACCTCGCCGTTGTCCGATCGGTAGGTCGTGCGGCCGGCAACGAAATGGCACAGTTCGTCGCGCAGGATCGCCAGCCGCCAGCGGCCGGGCGTGCAGACCCAGATGCCGGATTCCGGCTGGTTGTTCGGCCCCTTGTGGACGAGCCTGCCGGTGGAGTGCGAAGCACCTTCCAGCGCATTGGGCTGTGCGCCCCAGTCGACGAGGTCGGTGCGGGTCGAGGCTTGGTGGAGATGTGGCACAGAGGAGGTCATGTGGGTGCTCCGCCGGCGCGATGCATGACTTCGCGATCGTCTCGCTCTACGGCGCCCCCCTCTGTCCTGCCGGGCATCTCCCCCACGAGGGGGGAGATTGGCAGCTCTGGCGGCGGCACTCTTCTTGCGACATTTGTGATTGGCGAAATCAGTGATGACGGCCAATCTCCCCCCAAGTGGGGGAGATGTCCGGTAGGACAGAGGGGGGCGCGAAGGAACGCCATACCCATCCGCCCGGTCACAGCAGCTCCTCCAGCAGCCCGGCCGCCTTCTCCGGGCCGTTCTGCGATTGCATCTGGGCCGACGTCTTCGCCAGCTTGACCTTGATTGCCGGGTCGGTCAGGCAGGTTTCGATCTTGGCGATTAGCTCGGCGTCGCTCCAGTCGTAGCGCGGCATGCCGAAGCCGTGGCCGGTTTCCTCGACCCGCGTCGCGTTGTCGTGGCCATCCCAGACATAGGGCATGATGATCGCCGGCTTGCCGAAGTAGAGACACTCGGTGAACGAGTTGTTGCCGCCATGGTGGATAACCGCGTCGACCTGCGGGATCACCGAGGGCTGCGGAAACCAGCTCTCGACGATGATATTGCCGGGCACGTGCGCGTATTGGTCCTTGTAGCCGCCGACATTGACCAGCGCCCGGTAGCGAGTCTCGGCCAGCGTCGCGATGATGCGCTTCAAGAGATCGACATCGCCGGCGCCAAGGCTGCCGAACGAGACGTAGAGCAGCGGCCCGTCATTATTCTCAGCAAAGGTCGGCACGGTGTAGGGCTTCTCCTGCCGCACGCAGCCTTCCAGATACTGGAATTTTGCCGGGTCGAGCGGATGGCGGCGCTTGAACTTTGCCGCCTCGGGATAAAGCAACAGGTTGAGGTAAGGCGAGGCCTCGAAGAATTGGCCGATCGGATACGGCGCTTCGTTGTTGGCTTTCAAAAACGTATTGAAGTCGTCATGGATCGGCTTGATTACCGCGTTGAAATGGTCGCGGTAGCGCTGATGGCAGGCGTGGTCGTTCTCGCCGCAGCCGGACAGATGCGGAGGGATGTCCTCGTCCTCGATCTCGTTTTCCGAGCAGGAGATGACGCGCACCCATGGCTTGCCATACTGCTTGATCGCCGGGAACAGGATGACGTTGTCGACGCAGATGACGTCGGGCTTGATCGTCGCAAGCACGCCGGGCAGATCCTTCTCAGCCCATTTGGCGCTGTCGACGATCGCCGTCCAGCAGTCCTTCACGTAATTGTCGACCTGGTCGTAGGGCGATTTGCGAAAATTCGGGATGTGGCCGTTGATGAAGTCTTCCCAGAACTTGGCCATCTGCTCGGGCGGCATCGGCTCGGACAGGTTCACCGGATGCGCCTCGAAGCCGTAGCCCTTGTAGACGTCGACGAAGCCGGGGTCCGACAGGAACACCGCTCTGTGGCCGCGCGCCTCGACCGCCTGGGCGATGCCGACGGAGTTGAGCGCCGGGCCGTAGGCCGCTTCCGGAAAAAACGCGATGGTCTTCTGCGCCATGAAAGTTCTCCTTCAATCAATCTGCGAAAATTCTGACGTCGGCGGCATCCCAGCCGAGTTCGACCGCATCGCCCGACGCGACCGGGCGGCGGTCGGCGGCGTCGGCGGTGACGCGCACCAGGAACGGTTTTTGTGACAGAGCGGTGCGGACATGCAGCTGCAGGTCGAGCCCGTGATAGGCGAGCGCCTCGACGATGCCGGCAACACGGTTGGCCGTCTCTGGCGGCGGGAACAGCCGGATGCGCTCGGGCCGCACCGAAGCGACCGCCGCAGCGCCGGGCGAAAGTATTTCGGGAACCATGCCTGATATCCGCGCACCATTGGCTGCCAGCACACCATCGTTGGCGGCTTTGCCCGGCACGAAATTCATGACGCCAATGAAGTCGGCGACGAAACGGTCGGCCGGATGTTCGTAGACCGCATGCGGCGTGTCGCATTGCAGCAGCTTGCCGTCCCTCAGCACCGCCATGCGGTCGGCCATAACGAGCGATTCCTCCTGGTCATGGGTGACGATGACGAAGGTGATGCCGACTTCGTGCTGCAGCCGCTTCAGCTCCAGTTGCATCGCGCCGCGCAATTTCTTGTCGAGCGCACCGAGCGGCTCGTCGAGCAGCAGCAGCCGCGGCCGCTTGACCAGCGCCCGGGCAAGCGCGACGCGCTGCTTCTGGCCGCCCGACAATTGCTCCGGCTTGCGGTCGGCGAAGGCGACAAGCTCGGTCGTCGCCAGGATGGCGTCGACGCGGGAGCGGATTTCGTTTGCCGGCAAGCGCTCCATTTCAAGGCCGTAGGAAACATTGGCCCGGACGCTCATATGCGGAAACAGCGCGTAGGACTGGAACATCAGGTTGACCGGCCGCCTGTTGGGCGGGGTTTTGGCGATGTCGCGGCCGTCGAGCAGGATGCGCCCCTCATTGGGCGTCTCGAAACCGGCCAGCATGCGCAGCAGCGTGGTCTTGCCGCAGCCGGAAGGTCCAAGCAGAGCGAAGAACTCGTTCTCGCGGATATCGAGCGAGATGCCGTCGACGGCCGTCACCCGGCCGAAGTTCTTCGACACCTTGTCGATCGCCAGCAGCGTGCGGGGCTCGCTCATTGGCCGATGACTCCGCGGTTGAGCCGCTGCGACAGGGTTAGCGCGGTGATTGAGACCGCCATGACGATGGTCGCCAGTGCATTGATCTCCGGCGTGATGCCGAAGCGGATCATCGAATAGATCTGCATCGGCAGCGTAGTCGAGGCGCGGCCGGCGCCGGCGGTGAAGAAGGCGATGATGAACTCGTCGACCGAAAGGGTGAAGGCGAGCAGCGCGCCGGCGACGACCGCAGGCAGGATGACCGGCAATGTCACCCGCCTGAAGGTGGTGAGCGCGGAAGCGCCGAGATCGGCGGAGGCCTCGACGATCGACCAGTCGAAGCTTTTTAGCCGCGCGCGCACCACCGAGCAGACGAAGGCGAGGTTGAAGACGACATGGGCGAGGATGATGGTGTGCAGGCCGAGCGTGAAATCGAGCATAGAAAAGAAGCTGAGCAGCGCCACCGCCAGCACGATGTCGGGAATGATCATCGGCGCAAAGATCAGCGCCTCGAGGCCGCTTCCGTATTGCCGGCGCATTTCGACGCCGATGGCCAGCAAGGTGCCGAGCAGCGTGGCGATGGCTGTCGAGACCAGCGCCACGATCAGCGTGTTGAGGGCGGCGGAAAGGATCGCGGCGTTTCCGGCGAGCGAGGCATACCATTTCAGCGAAAAGCCCGACCAGACGGTCGGCAGCCCGCCTTGGTTGAACGACAGCGCCACCAGTACGGCGATCGGAATGTAGAGGAAGGCGAAGACGAGCGTCAGCACGAGCCAGAGCGTACGCCGTGTGGCGGGCGAGCGCTCAGTCATCGGCGCCTCCTTTCGCTTCGGCGATACGGCCCGCGGCGCGATCGGCAGCCAGGGCCTGCGCCGTCAGCACCAAAAGCATGATGGCGATCAGCGCCATCGCCAGCGCTGCGCCGAACGGCCAGTCATTGGCGGTCAGGAACTGGTCGTAGACAAGATTGCCGATCATCTGGAAGCGGCCGCCGCCGAGCAGTGCCGGCGTGACGAAATTGCCGATCGACAGCACGAAGACGAAAACCGCCCCGGCGGCGATGCCCGGCACCGTCAGCGGCAGTATAACCCGGCGAAATGTGGTCATGGCCGAAGCGCCGAGATCGCGCGAGGCCTCGGCCAGCTCCGGATTGAGCCGCGACAGCGGCGCGTAGCAGGCGAGGATGACGAAAGGCAGGTAATTGTAGACCAGACCGGCGATGACGGCGCCTTCGGTATAGAGCATCGACGGCGGCTCGCCGGTATAGCCGAACCAGCGCAAGAGCTGGGTGATCAGGCCTTCGCGGTTGAGCAGCACGATCCATGCATAGGTGCGGATCAGGTAATTGGACCAGAAAGGCAAGACGGCGAAGAACAGGAACACCGGCTGCCACCGGCGCGGTGCTGCCGCGATCGCATAGGCGGCGGCATAGCCGATCACCACCGCGATCAGCGTTGCCGTGCCGGCGATGCGCGCCGAATTGAGGAAGATGCCGGCATAGAGCGGGTCGAGCACCAGCCCGAAATTCTCCAGCGTGAAGCTGTATTCGATGCCGCCATAAATGCCGCGCCGGAAGAAGGCGAGCGCCAGCACCAGCGCGCATGGCACCACCATCAAGGCGGTGAGCCAGGCCAGCGCCGGCGCCATCAGCAAGGAGGAGCGAGAAGGTGTGAACGATCTCATGTCGCACCCTCCTCTGGCCTTGAGGCCATCTCAAAGGCATCGAAATTGTGTTTGGACAAGCGCCCCCCCCCCCCCCATTCCAACCCCAATGGGCAAGGGCATAAGGGGGCAAACCCCCAAAACCCCCCCGGGGAGGAGGGCGCCCCCCCGGGCGGCAGCCGCATAACCCCCCC
>NZ_JBVVQE010000066.1:0-38101 GCF_055811435.1 Mesorhizobium sp. WSM4837 | reverse complement strand
GCCGCCGCCTGCTGGGACGGCGCCGCGATTCGTAATATCGATGGGCGCGGGTTTGCGGCGGTCTATCCACCAGAGCGACATTTGTCTCGGCGCGGGATCGACGGCCCGCTGGGGGGCGGCGCTATCGGCGCCGCCGGGCAATTCAATCACATTGTCGTCGACAT
Source organism: Mesorhizobium sp. WSM4837 (assembly GCF_055811435.1). Taxonomy (NCBI): domain Bacteria; kingdom Pseudomonadati; phylum Pseudomonadota; class Alphaproteobacteria; order Hyphomicrobiales; family Phyllobacteriaceae; genus Mesorhizobium; species Mesorhizobium sp. WSM4837. The sequence goes on along the minus strand of NZ_JBVVQE010000066.1, from coordinate 37,937 downwards.
TGCCGAGCCCGCCAAGGATCGGGCGCACCTCGCATGTCCCGCCAAACACGTCCCAGTTCGTGTCGCCTTGCAGGCGCTCCTGCAACCTTCGATGGCTGACGTTCCAGCGGCCGAAGAAGAAATCGAAATCGGCCCGCCCATCTCCCAGGGCATTTTCTGCCGGCGCATTTTCTACTGGAGCATCTTCGGAACGGCTGGTTGTTGATTGCGTCGGCATGAGACTCCCTCCCGTGGCATTGTCTCCATAGCCGAGAGCTGCTGACACCCTGCCGTCAGGAGCATTGGGTTGTCGTCGCCGTGAGCCCCTCAGTCCGCAATGGTCAGCTGCCCACCCTGTTCAGCCACGCAACGCCGCCATCGCGGCAGCATGAAGCTCCGGCGTCGCCGCAGCCAGGATGTCGCCGCCCCTTTCCGCCGGTCCGCCCTCGAAGGTGGTGACGACGCCGCCTGCCTTCTCGATGATCGGGATCAGCGCGACGATATCGTAGGGTTTCAGACCGGGGTCGGCGACGATGTCGACGCTTCCCGCCGCGACCATGGCGAAGGCATAGCAGTCGGTGCCGTAGCGGGCGAGCTGGACCTGCCGCTCGAACACGTCGTAGCGCAGGCGCGCGTCTCCCTTGAACAGTGCCGGCGTGGTGGTGAACAGCGTCGCCTCGGCGAGGCTAGTCGTCTTGCGTGTCGTCAGCCGTCGCGGTCCGCCCGGGCCTTCATAATGGGCGCCGGACGCGTTGGCGTAGAAAAGCTCGCCGGTGAAGGGCTGCGACATCATGCCGGCAACGGCATCGCCGTCGACAGTCAGCCCGACCAACGTTCCCCACACCGGCAGGCCGGAAATGAAGGCGCGGGTGCCGTCGATCGGATCGATCACCCAGACATGCCTGCTGGACATGTTCTCGCTGCCATGCTCCTCGCCGAGAATGCCGTGATCGGGATATTCCGCTGATATGAGCGCGCGGATAACCCGCTCAGCCTCGCGGTCGGCCTCGGTGACCGGGTCGAAGCTGCCTTGCTCCTTGTTGGCGACTGCGCCCTGGCTGCGGAAGCGCGGCAAGGTTTCGGCTGCGGCGGCATCCGCAATGCGCCGCATGAAATCGATGCTGATGTCCAACTGATTCTCCCGCGTAATGCATGTCGCGCAAAAGTGTGCAGCGGTTTTGCGATAACGACGTGCATAAAACAACAACCTAAAGCGCGTCGTCCGGTCAAACGCGACCCGCTTTAGCGTGCTGGAACCATCGCTTGCCTGTGGATTTCCGCCAAAACAAGGGCGTGCGGGACTTTTGCGCATCGACAACTGTTGCTCGAATGCAACGCTGACGCCCTCGAAACGCAGTTTCCACATCATAGTGAATTAAAAACGCCGCACGGCGGCTTGACATTTGTGCATCGCACAATAGATTTGTTCTCGGACAGGTTCTCCTGTCCATGCCCTCCTTGGGCGTTTCCTCCCTAGACTTCGACCGTGTCGTGCAAACGATGCGGTCTTTTTTTCGGCGCGGCACTCAGCCGATTGCGCGTCCCCGACCCGCACCCCGACGCCTTCATCTGGCGCAAGATCTCATATCCGGCGCAAAACCTCATTTTCGATTTTCGGCATCATTCGGCGGCGAGCGGCAGATCGATAAAATTGTGGTCGGGCATCGCCATCAGGTCGGCCGAGAATTGCGCCAGATCGTCGGCGAGCGCATCGAAGCCGGCGGATTTCTGGAACGTCCGCTCGTTCATGTAAAGCCCGCGATTGACCTCGATCTGCAGTGCATGGAGGTGGCGCACCGGGCGGCCATAATGCTCGGTGATAAAGCCTCCGGCATAAGGCTTGTTATGGGCGACGGTATAGCCCATGCCGATAAGCAGGCCGATCGCCGTCTCGGTCAACGCTGCCGCAGCGGAGATGCCGAAACGGTCGCCGACGATGAAGTCGGGCCTGACACCGCTGTCGCCGACCCTGATGCTCGCCGGCATCGAGTGGCAATCGATCAGCACGGCAAAGCCGAACCGCGCATGGGTCCTGGTCAAAAGCCGTTTCAGCGTCTCGTGATAAGGTTTGTAGACGGCCTCGATGCGCCCGACGGCTTCCGCCAGCGGCAAGCGGCCGGCATAGATTTCGAGCCCCTCTCCCACCAGCTTGGGCACGGTGCCAAGCCCGCCGGCGACGCGCGCCGAGCGGATGTTGCAGAACGACGGCACGGGTTCGGCGAACATGCGCGGATCGAGTTCCCACGGCTCCCGGTTGACGTCGAGATAGGCGCGCGGGAAGTTTGCCGCCAGCATCGGCGCGCCGAGCGCGACGGCGCCGCCGAACAATTCGTCGACATAGCAATCTTCGGAGCGGCGGATGGCGTTTCGGTCCAGCCTTGCCATCGCCAGGAACCGGTCCGGATAGTGACGGCCGCTATGCGGTGAGTTGAAGAGGAAGGGGACGCGCTGTTCGGCGCCCGACCGGATTTCGAAGGGGGGAACGACCGAAAAATCCTCGGCTGCCGTTTTCAATTTGAACGAATCCGGAAACACCAATGCATCATGGTTGGAAAGGTGCCACCTCGCCGGCCGCATGTCCAGCGTTTCGGCGTCCGGACCGCATTGTTAAGGCCGGTCGGGCCTTTATCGTTCACTTGATGTTTACCCTCGCCTCCTCATATACAGGATGGTTAACGGGCTGCCGCACGGCAGTCTCGGGCGGGTGATTCGGACGGGATAAGATGGCACGCATTCTGCTGGCGGAAGACGACGACGACATGCGCCGGTTCCTCGTCAAGGCGCTGGAGCGTGCCGGCTACCAGGTCAGCGATTTCGACAATGGCGCCAGCGCCTATGAGCGGCTGCGCGAAGAGCCTTTCTCGCTGCTCTTGACCGACATCGTGATGCCGGAGATGGACGGCATAGAACTCGCTAGACGCGCCACCGAGATCGATCCCGACCTCAAGGTCATGTTCATCACCGGCTTCGCCGCCGTTGCGCTCAATCCGGATTCCAAGGCGCCGAAAGACGCCAAGGTGCTGTCGAAGCCGTTCCATCTGCGCGACCTCGTCAACGAGGTCGAAAAGATGCTGCAGGCAGCCTGACACGTTTTCCGCCGCCGGCTTCCGGCGCGCCTTCGACGGTGCGGCAAGACGAAGCTTTCTTTCCCTTTTCCTGCTATTGACGCGCCGTGGCAAAAATGGTGTATGCGCGGCTTCGGATGGGCGTGTAGCTCAGCGGGAGAGCACTGCATTGACATTGCAGGGGTCACAGGTTCAATCCCTGTCACGCCCACCATCCAGACAATCCGCCGTCTCTCGTACCCGCAGATTTACGGGTGCGTCCAGGCTGGACCGCGTGAATGCCGTATTTTTGAGAATGCCAAGCTGGGCCCCAGCCAAGCTTCTCAATTCAAGTCGGCTGAGAATATCTTTTCGGCTACATCGACGATATGAAATCTGGTGTCCGTTGGAGGCATCGCTCTTCCAGGTGCATCCGAAACGGCATTTAACATGTCGGCGAGCGGCTTTGCATTGGACACGGCCAACAGACGGCCGCCCAAGCCGTCATGTCTGGTGGCAGCAATCAGCGTCGATTGAGATCAGGCCGCACCGAGGCGGAGATCGCCCGTCTCGATATGCTGGAGAAACCAGGCATAGGTCTGCTCCAAGCCACTCTGAAGCGAGTACCGCGGGCGCCAACCCGTGGCAAACAGGCGCGACACGTCCATCAGCTTGCGCGGCGTGCCGTCCGGCTTCGTCGCATCGAATGTGAGCACCGCCTCGGCGCCGACGACGGAGAGCATGGTGCGGGCCAGTTCGGCAATGGTGATGTCTTCGCCCGAGCCGACATTGACGTGGCTGTCGCCGGCATAGTTTTTCAGCAGCCAGACCAGAGCGTCGGCGGCGTCGTCGACATGCAGGAACTCGCGCATCGGCGTGCCCGATCCCCAGACCTCCAGGGTTTTGTCGCCGGCGCGCTTGGCCTTGTGCGCCTTGCGCATCAGGGCTGGCACGACATGGCTGATGGAGAGGTCGAAATTGTCGCCGGGGCCATAGAGATTGGTCGGCATCGCCGAGATGTACTCGACACCGTATTGGCGCCGATAGGCCTGGCACAGTTTCAGCCCAGCGATCTTGGCGATCGCATACCATTCGTTGGTCGGTTCGAGCGGACCGGTCAGCAAGGCATCCTCGGAGATCGGCTGCGCCGCAAACTTCGGATAGATGCAGGACGAACCGAGAAACAGCAATTTCTGCACTTCGTTGCGGAAGGCGCTCTCGATGACATTGGTCTGCATGATGAGATTGTCCTGCAGAAAATCGACCGGCAACCTGTTGTTTGCCAGGATACCGCCGACCTTGGCCGCTGCCATCACCACCGCGTCCGGCCTGTGGCCAGCCATCCAGCGCCGCACGCCGGCCTGGTCCATCAGGTCGAGTTCATCGCGGGATGCGGTCAGGACCTCGCAGTCCTCGTCCGCCAGCCTGCGCAATATGGCCGAGCCGACCATGCCGCGATGCCCGGCCACGAAAACGCGCTTGCCCCTTAGGTCGAAATCCATTGGCGTATCCCTATGCAGAACGGCCGCTATGACCATCTTGCGTCGGCGTGCCGGATGGTCCTGCGTCGGACGCATAGCGCATACAGATTTGCCGAGACAAGGCAAATCGGAGATTCGGGCGAGCTCTTCTTGTGGTGGCGGTCAGACACCCGCCACGGCGCACAGGTTCTCCATTCTGGCGATGGCAAGCGCCGGGTCGACCAGCAATCCGGCTTGGTCGGCAAGGCGGAACACATCGGCATAGTGGCAAATGCCGCGTGCCGATTGCATGCCGCCGATCATCAAAAAATGGTCCTGGTGGCCGTTCAACCACGCCAGCAAGACGATACCGGCCTTGTAGTATTCGGTCGGCGCCTCGAAGATTTTCCGCGACAGAGGTACCGTCGGCGCCATCAGCGCGTCATAGCCTGAGCGGTCGCCAGCGGCCAGTTTCGCCAGCGCGGCATTGGCGACCGGCGCGATGGCGTCGAAAATCCCGAGCAGCGCATGCGAGTGTCTTTCGCCGTCGCCGGCGATCAGCTCGGGATAGTTGAAGTCGTCGCCGGTGAACATGACCACCCCTTCCGGCAGCCGGTTGCGCAGGGCAACCTCTTTGCCGGCATCGAGCAGCGATATCTTGATCCCCTCGACCTTGCCGGGGTGGCGTTCGATGATGGCGACGACCGTATCGAGCGCAGTGTCGAAATCATGGCTGCCCCAATAGTTCTTCAGCGCCGGATCGAACATGTCGCCCAGCCAGTGCAGGATGACCTTGCCGGAGGCTTGGCGAAGGATGCGGTCATAGACGCTGGCATAGTCTTCCGGACCCTTTGCTACCGCCGCCAGCGCGCGGCTGGCCATCATGATCGCCTTGCCGCCCAGGCCTTCGATGAAATCGAACTGCTCCTCATAGGCCGCGACGACATCGTCAAGCGTCCTGGCGGCGCCTGGCGCCAGATGGTCTGTTCCGGCACCTGAGGCGAGGTCGGCGCCCTCGACGGTTCGCGCCTCGGCGATCGAGCGGCGGATCAATTCCCTGGCGTTTGTCCAGTCGAAACCCATGCCGCGCTGCGCGGTATCCATCGCCTCGGCGATGCGGAAGCCGAGCCGCCACAGATGATGGCGGAACGCCATCGTGCGCTCCCAGTCGACCGCAGGATGAGACCACGGATCGGTCATCGCGAGGGGATCGGCAACGACATGGGCGGCGGCATAGGCGATGCGCGAAAACCGCGCGCCGATCACCGGCTGTGCCGGCTGGCCGACAAGGCGGTAGCGAGTGCTGCGACCGCCCTCCCCGGGCAAGGCAATGTCCATCGATCTCTCCCTTCGTCGCGCTATTAAATGGAACGTTCCAACAAATCAAGGACCTTTGTGGATTCTCGATCTATACCCCAGAATGCTGCATCGCAGCGAAGAAGGCCGATCAACAGCGGCATTTAAGCGCCGATTGCCAGATTTTCGAATTCTGGAAAAATCCTGATTGACTCAAATCCAGCTCAGAATTAGAACGTTCCAATAAATTCGGCCGGAAAACACCGGAGGACGTATCTGAATGGCCAGCAGGCCCAAGGCGACGATACTCGACATTGCCCGTGAGGCGGGCGTGTCCAAGTCGACGGTGTCGCTGGTGCTGCAGGGCAGCGGGCTGATCCGACCTGAGACTGCGCTGAAGGTTCGCAAGGCGATCGAGGATGTCGGCTATGTCTACAACCGCGGCGCCGCCAATCTGCGCAAGGCCCATTCCAACGTCATCGGCATGGTCATCAACGACCTTACCAACCCGTTCTTCGCCGAAATGGCGGTCGGCATGGAGCGTGTGTTCCAGTCGGCGGGCATCGTGCCGTTCATCGCCAACACGGCGGAAAACCCGGTGCGCCAGGAAGAGGTGCTGAAATCGCTGATGGAGCAAGGTGTCGCCGGGCTGATCGTGTCGCCGGCGCGCGGCACGACTCCCGGTGCGTTCCGTCGCATCGAGATGGCGGGCCTTCCGATCGTCTTCACGATGCGCCGGCTTCCTGAAAGCCGCATCCCGGTGATAGCGCCCGACAATCATCGCGGCGCCTGGCTCGCCACCGCCCATCTGATCGGCAAAGGGCATCGCCGGCTGGCGTTCTTCGGCGGCTCATCGGATCTGGTGGTCTATCACGAGCGGCTGGGCGGTTTTCGCGAGGCCTGCGAGGGGCTCGGCATCGCCAAGCGCGATACACTGGTCGTCGAAGGCGAAACCAGCCGCAAGGGCGGCATTGCCTGCCTGGAGACGGCCCTCGCCATGGCCGAGCCGCCGAGCGCGGCGCTGTGCTTCAACGATGCGGTCGCCTTCGGAGTCATGCTGGCGCTGCGCAAGCGCGGCCTCGAGCCCGGCGCGGATTTCGCCATTGTCGGCTTCGACGACGTGACCGAAGCCCAGCACTACATGCCGGCGCTGACCAGTGTCGCAGTGGATTCGGCGGGCCTCGGCGAGCGCGCCGCCCATGTCATGCTGAAGATGATCCAGTCGCGCACCACGCGCGCCGAGGATCATATCGGCGCCGTCAACCTCGTCGTCAGGGACAGTTGCGGTCCTGATCGCCGTGCCGGAATGGGAGACGCGGCATGACCGTCAGATGGGGACTGATCGGCGCAAGCACGATCGCCAGGCAATTCATGATCAACGCCACCCGCGCTCAGGCCGACGGGGAAATCGCGGCGGTGATGAGTTCCAACCCGGAACGCGCTACGACCTATGCCAAGGAGAACGGCATTGCGCTCGCCGTCTCGACGCTCGATGCATTGCTCAGCTCCGACATCGACGCCGTCTACATCTCGACCACCAACGAATTGCATCTCGAACAGGCACTAGCCGCCATCACCGCGGGAAAACATGTGTTGTGCGAAAAGCCGCTGGCTCTGACCAGCGCCGATGCACGGAAGATGGTCGCCGCCGCCAAGGCGGCCGGCATCGTGCTCGGCACCAACCATCATCTGCGCAATGCCGGCTCGCACCGGGCGATGCGCGAAGCCATTGCCGACGGCCGCATCGGCAAGCCGATTGCTGCGCGCGTCTTCCACTCGGTCTATCTGCCCGAAAATCTGCAGGGCTGGCGCATAACCAGGCCGGAAGCCGGTGGCGGCGTGGTGCTCGATATCACCGTGCACGATGCCGACACGCTGCGCTTCGTGCTCGGCGACGATCCGCTCGAAGTTTCGGCGTTCACCCAGGCCGCAGGCATGGCCAGCGGCGGGCTGGAAGATGGCGCCATGTGCATCTGGCGCTTCAGATCGGGCATCATCGCCCAGTCGCATGAAGGCTTCACCACCAAATTCGCCGGCACCGGCTTCGAGGTGCATGGCAGCGAAGGCTCCCTGATCGCGAAAGATGTGATGACGCAGAAGCCGATCGGCTCTGTGCTGCTGCGCACGGCAAAGGGCGAGGAGGAATTGAGCTTCGACCGCGAAGATCTCTATGTCCGTTCCCTGCGCCAGTTCCATGCGGCGATCGGTGGCGAAGGCCAGCCGTCGGCCACCGGCGAGGACGGCGTCTGGTCGCTGACATCAGCCGAAGCCGCGTTGCAATCCGCGAAGTCCGGAAAATCGGTCGCGATCGATCCGAATCTCGGGGGCGTAGCGTGAGCAAACTCGTCTCCGCAGCGCAAGCCGCCAGCCTGATCATGGACGGCATGGTCGTTTCGGTGTCGTCGTCGAGCGGTCTCGGCTGCCCGGATGCGGTGCTCGCCGCGATCGGCGAGCGCTTCGACGCGGAAGGCCATCCGAAGAACATCACAACGCTGCACCCGATCGCCGCCGGCGACATGTACGGCATCAGGGGTATCGACCATCTGGCCAAGCCCGGCCTGTTGAAGCGCACGCTGTGCGGCTCCTATCCGTCCGGCCCTTCGTCCTCTGAACCGCCGCAGATCTGGAAGATGATCGGTGACAATTCGGTCGCCGCCTACAACGTGCCCTCAGGCATCCTGTTCGACATGCATCGCGAGGCCGCTGCCAAGCGCCCCGGCGTGCTGACCAAGGTCGGCCTCGACACCTTCGCCGACCCGCGTCATCAGGGCTGCGCCATGAATGCGGCGGCCAGCGAGCCGATCGTTTCGGTGCAGCAGTTCGACGGCGAGGAATGGCTCTATTTCCGCTCGATCGTGCCTGATGTCTCCATCATCCGCGCCACCACCGCCGACGAGCGCGGCAACCTCACCTACGAGCACGAGGGCGCTTATCTCGGCGGGCTGGAGCAGGCGCTCGCCGCCCGCAACAATGGCGGCATCGTCATCGCGCAGGTCAAGCGCGTCGTCGAGAACGGCACGCTGAAGCCGCATGACGTGCGCGTGCCCGGTGTGCTGGTCGACCATATCGTGGCGGCGCCCGACCAGCTGCAGACGACGCTGACACCCTACGACCCGGCAATCTCGGGTGAGATCTTCCGGCCGCTGTCGACTTTCCGCAACGCCGAGATGAGCGTCCAGAAGGTCATCGCGCGCCGCGTCGCCATGGAGCTTGCCGACGGCATGGCCGTCAATATCGGTTTCGGCATCTCGGCCAACGTGCCGCGCATCCTTATCGAGGAAGGCCAGCACGGCAAGGTCACCTGGGTGATCGAACAGGGCGCGGTCGGCGGCGTGCCGCTGCTCGACTTCAAGTTCGGCTGCTCGTCGAACGCCGACGCGTTCATGCCTTCGCCACACCAGTTCATCTATTTCCAGGGCGGCGGTTTCGACGCCTCGCTGCTGTCCTTCCTGCAGATCGACCGCCATGGCTCGGTCAATGTGTCGAAGCTTTCGGCCAGACCGCATGTCACCGCCGGCGCCGGCGGTTTTGTCGACATCACCGCGCGGGCCAAGAAGATCGTCTTTTCCGGTTTCTTCAATGCCGGCGCCAAACTGTCGCTGGCCGATGGCGGCATCCGTATCGACGGGGAAGGCAAGGTCAAGAAGGTGGTCGGCGAGGTCGAGCACATCTCCTTCTCCGGCAAGCGCGCAGTCGCGCAAGGACAGGACATCACCTATGTCACCGAGCGCTGCGTCATGAAGCTGACGCCTGCAGGGCTGATGGTGACGGAGCTGGCACCCGGCATCAACCTCGAGCGCGACGTGCTGGCGCAGGCCGAGTTCCCGCTCGCCGTCGCTAACGACCTGAAGGTCACGCCGGACGTTCTCTATCGTGACCGGCCGATCGGACTGTCGCTCAATGGCCGCGCCTCGCTTGGAGGCGCGCATGGCTGAGCGTCTCGTCACCTTTGAAACCGACGGCGACCTCGGCATCGTCACGCTGCGCCGGCCGGAAAAATTCAACGCGCTCGACATCCCGATGCTGCGCGCGCTGGAAGCCGCGCTCGATACGGCGGAAGCTGCGGACAGCGTTCGTGTCGTGCTGCTGTGCGGCGAAGGGAAGGGCTTTTGCGCCGGCGGCGACGTCGGAGCCTGGTCGCAAATGAGCGCCGCCGATTTCCAGGTGCAATGGGTTCGCTACGGCCACCGCGTCTTCGATCGGCTGGCGCGGTTGCGGCAGCCGACGATCGCCGTTCTGTCCGGCCATGCACTGGGTGGCGGGCTGGAACTGGCGGTCGCCTGCGACTTCCGCGTCGCCGAGGCGCAGGTGAAATTAGGTTTTCCGGAAACCTCGATCGGCGTGGTGCCCGGCTGGTCCGGCACGCAGCGCGCGGTGCGCCGCTTCGGCGCCCAGACGGTGCGGCGCATGGCGCTTGGCGGAGAACTGTTCGTGGCTGCCGAAGCACTCGTTCTGGGCATCGTCGACCGGGTGGTCGAAACGGGCAACGCATTCACCGAGGCCAGGGCCTGGGCCTGCAAGATCGCCGAGCGCGGCCCGCTGGCAACCGAGGCCGCCAAGCTGATGATCGCGATCGCCGAGGGCGAGGACAGTGCTGCCGCGACAGAGGCGTTGGCCAGCGGCTTCATCGCGTTGACCGGCGACCTCAAGGCGGGCATCGACGCCTTCAAGACCAAGCAGAAACCAACGTTTTCAAGATCGTAGTTGCAAACGGAAGCCCACATGAACTTGCCCCTCGAGATCGCCATGCCCGCCGAGGCATCCGCGGCACCGAAGACCTACCGGCTGCTGATCGACGGCAAGTTCGTCGATGCCCGCGACGGCCGCACGCTGGAGCGCAACAGCCCCGGCCACGGCTTCACCGTTTCGCGCTATGCGCAAGCCGGCGCGGCGGAAGTCGGGGCGGCGGTACAGGCCGCGCACAAGGCTTTCGAGACTGGCCCCTGGCCGCGCATGAAGGCCGGCGAGCGCGCCGCGATCCTGCTCAAGGCGGCGGACCTGATCGAGGCGCGGCTCGAGGAGATTGCCCGGCTCGACGCGCTGGAATCCGGCAAGCCGATCGCCCAGGCGCGCGGCGAGATCGGCGGCGGCGTCGACATCTGGCGCTATGCCGCGGCGCTTGCCCGCACGCTCCATGGCGAGAGCTACGCCAATCTCGGCGACGCCATGCTGGGCGTTGTGCTGCGTGAACCGATCGGCGTCGTCTCGATCATCACGCCATGGAATTTTCCGTTCCTCATCGTCAGCCAGAAACTGCCGTTCGCGCTCGCCGCCGGCTGCACAGCAGTGGTCAAGCCGAGCGAGATGACCTCGGCCTCGACCTTCGTGCTCGGCGGCATCCTGATGCAGGCCGGCTTGCCGGACGGCGTCGTCAACATCCTCGCTGGACTGGGCGCCGATGTCGGTGCGCCGATGGTCAGCCATCCGCTGGTCGAGATGGTGTCGTTCACCGGCTCCACCCGGGTCGGCAAGATGACCATGGCGTCGGCTGCGAACGCGCTGAAGAAGGTCTCGATGGAGCTCGGCGGCAAGAACGGCCAGATCGTCTTTCCAGATGCCGACCTCGAAGCCGCCGCCGACGCGGCGGTGTTCGGCGGCTTCTTCAACGCCGGCGAATGCTGCAACGCCGGCAGCCGGCTGATCGTCCATGAGGCGATCGCCGACGACTTCCTCGGCGCAGTGAAGGCGCTCACCGCCAGGGTCACCGTCGGCGATCCGCTCGACAACAGCACCAAGGTCGGCGCGATGATCTCTTCCGAGCACCTTTCCAAGGTCACCGGCTACGTGGCGGCGGCGGCAAACGACGGCAGCAGCGTCTATAGCGGCGGCAAGCAGATCGCCTCCAGTGCCGGTCAGTATCTCGATCCGACCATCCTTCGCGGCGTCACCGAAGACATGGCCATTGCACGTGAGGAAGTGTTCGGCCCGGTGCTGTCGGTACTGACGTTTGGATCGATTGAAGAGGCGTTGCGCATCGCCAACAACACGCCCTATGGTCTATCGGCGGGTGTGTGGAGCGCCAGCATCGACACCTGCATGTCGGTGGCGCGGAGTGTGCGTTCGGGAACCGTTTGGGTGAACACGTTCATGGAAGGTTATCCCGAGCTGCCTTTCGGAGGCTACAAGCAATCCGGTCTCGGACGCGAACTCGGCAAGCGCGCCGTCGAGGATTATACCGAGGAAAAGACAATCCAGTTTCATCGCGGCCAGCGCACCGGATGGTGGGTCGGCTGAGCTGTGAAGAACCCGGCGGACAGCCGCCGGTCGTGTAGCTGCAACAAGGGAGGAAGTACATGTTGCGCAAATTGCTTATCGGAACGGCTCTCGGCTCGGGTCTTGCGTTCGCGGCCCATGCCCAGGACGTCAAGGAAGTCGAGATGCTGCATTGGTGGACGTCTGGCGGCGAAGCGGCTGCCTTGAACGTGCTCAAGGAGGATCTGGCCAAGCAAGGCTTTGCCTGGAAGGACGTGCCCGTGGCCGGCGGCGGCGGCGACGCCGCCATGACCGCGCTGAAGGCGATGGTCGCGGCGGGCAACTACCCGACCGCCTCGCAGATGCTCGGCTATACCGTGCTCGATTACGCCGCAGCCGGCGTGATGGGCGACCTGACCGAGGCGGCGGTTAGGGAAGGCTGGGACAAATCCGTGCCGGCCGCCCTGCAGAAATTCTCGGTCTATGACGGCAAGTGGGTCGCGGCTCCGGTCAACGTCCACTCCGTCAACTGGCTGTGGATCAACAAGGCGGTGATGGACAAGATCGGCGGCACCGAGCCCAAGACCTTCGACGAATTCATCGCGCTGCTCGACAAGGCCAAGGCTGCGGGCGTCATCCCGCTCGCGCTTGGCGGCCAGAACTGGCAGGAAGCCACCATGTTCGATTCGGTCGTGCTGTCGACCGGCGGACCTGAGTTCTACAAAAAGGCCTTCAACGACCTCGACGAAGAGCAGCTGAAATCCGACACGATGAAGAAGTCGTTCGACAACCTTGCCAAGCTCGTCACCTATGTCGACCCGAACTTCTCCGGCCGCGACTGGAATCTCGCCACCGCCATGGTCATCAAGGGCGATGCGCTGGTGCAGGTGATGGGCGACTGGGCCAAGGGCGAATTCAACGCCGCCAAGAAGACCCCGGGCACCGACTTCCTGTGCTATCGCTTCCCGGGCACCGACGGCAGCGTGGTCTACAACTCCGACATGTTCGGCATGTTCGACGTTCCGGAGGACCGAAAGGCCGCGCAGGTCGCCTTGGCCACCGCAACTTTGTCGAAGAGCTTCCAGTCGGCCTTCAACGTCGTCAAGGGCTCCGTCCCGGCCCGCACCGACGTGCCCGACACCGACTTCGACGCTTGCGGCAAGAAGGGCATGGCCGACCTGAAGGCCGCCAACGAAGGCGGCACGCTGTTCGGTTCGCTGGCGCAAGGCTATGGCGCGCCGCCGGCCGTCGCCAATGCCTACAAGGACGTCGTCTCGAAATTCGTCCACGGCCAGATCAAGACCTCGGACGAGGCCGTGACCCAATTGGTCAACGCAATCGAAGACGCCAAATAAGAACCGGCATGAAAGGACCTTCCCCGCTCCGGTGGGGAAGGTTCCACCAAGCCAGGATGGTCGGCTTCTGGTCGGAATGGCGCCGGCGATCAACCAACACGCCCCGTCTCGACGGGGCTATCCTTCCCCGCCTGGCGGTGAAGGGACCCGCGAGGGAGGAGCCCATGACAACGGTCGCGACCCAGATCAAGCTGACGCCGGAGCATAATGCGCGCCCGGGCGCGTCGGTGCGTTCGCGCCTGCAGGACGCGCTGCCGAAGATCGTGCTGGCGCCAAGCTTTGCGATCACCATCGTCTTCGTCTACGGCTTCATCCTGTGGACGGTCTATCTGTCCTTCACCAACTCCAAGACCTTCCCGTCCTATGCGCTGACTGGGCCGCGTGCCTATCAGAGGCTGTGGCGCTGGACCTTCGAGAGCGACCCGCCGTCGAGCTGGTACACGTCGATCACCAATATGGGCATTTTCGGCTTTCTCTACATCTTCATTTGCCTGGCGCTCGGCCTTTTCCTGGCCATCCTGCTCGACCAGAAGATCCGTGGCGAAGGCATGTTGCGGCCGATCTATCTCTACCCGATGGCGCTGTCCTTCATCGTCACCGGCGTCGCCTGGAAATGGTTCCTCGATCCCGGCCTCGGCCTCGAGCAGACGCTGCATCAATGGGGCTGGACGAGCTTCCATTTCGACTGGATCAAGAACAAGGATTTCGTCATCTACACCGTGGTGATCGCCGGCGTCTGGCAGGCCTCGGGCTTCATCATGGCGATGTTCCTCGCCGGCCTGCGCGGCATCGACGGCGAGATCATGAAGGCGGCGCAGATCGACGGCGCCACCACGTTCCAGCTCTATCGCCGGATCGTCATCCCGCTGCTGCGGCCGGTCTTCCTCTCGGCCTTCATCGTGCTCGCTCACCTCGCCATCAAGTCCTACGATCTGGTCGTAGCACTGACCAGCGGCGGGCCGGGCGGCTCGGCCTGGCTGCCGTCGAACTTCATGTATGAGTACACTTTCAAGCGCAACGAAATGGCCGTCGGCTCGGCCAGCGCCGTGATCATGCTGATGACCATCACCGCGATCATCGTGCCCTATCTCTATTCCGAGCTCAGGGAGCGGCCGCGATGAGCGTCATTGCCACGCCCACTCGCCAGAGCACTGGCGGCATCAGCGCCAGGACCGTCAACCGCATCGTCATCTACGGCCTGCTGGCGCTGTTCGCGCTGTTCTACCTGATGCCGCTGTTCGTCATGCTGGTGACCTCGTTCAAGACCATGGACGAGATCCAGAACGGCAACATGCTGGCGCTGCCGCAGGCGCCGACCTTCGAGCCGTGGCTGAAGGCGTGGGGCGAGACCTGCGTCGGCCTGACCTGCGCCGGGATCAAGGGCTATTTCTGGAATTCCATCAAGATGGTGGTTCCAGCGGTGCTGATCTCGACGCTGCTCGGCGCACTCAACGGCTATGTACTGACCAAATGGCGCTTCCGCGGCCACACGCTGGTCTTCGGACTGATGCTGTTTGCCTGCTTCATTCCGTTCCAGTCGGTGCTGTTGCCGATGGCGACGATCCTCGGCAGCCTTGGCCGTTTGGGCGTGACGCTGCGAAACGCTACGGGATTTTCATTCGGCTTGGGCAATCCGACGGTCAACCTGGTCTTTGTCCACGTCGTCTACGGGCTCGGCTTCACCACTTTGTTCTTCCGCAATTATTACGAGGCGTTCCCGACCGAACTGGTCAAGGCGGCACAGGTCGACGGAGCCAGCTTGTTCCAGATTTTCCGGCGCATCATGCTGCCGAATTCGATGCCGATCTTCGTCGTCACCGTCATCTACCAGTTCACCAACATCTGGAACGACTTCCTGTTCGCCTCGGCCTATGCCGGCACCGGCGACGCGATGCCGATGACCGTGGCGCTGAACAACGTCGTCAACACCTCGACCGGTGTCGTCGAATACAACGTCAACATGGCGGCGGCGATGATCGCCGCACTGCCGACCCTTCTCGTCTATGTGGTCGCTGGCCGCTATTTCGTGCGCGGCCTGATGGCCGGCGCCGTCAAAGGATAATCGAATGGCTTTTCTCGAAATTGATGGGCTGAGGAAGCGGTTCGGATCGGTCGAGATCCTGAAGGGCATCGACGTTGATCTCGAAAAGGGCGGCTTCCTCGTCCTGGTCGGCCCGTCCGGCTGCGGCAAGTCGACCTTGCTCAACACCATCGCCGGCCTGGAAACTATCACCGAAGGCGAAATCCGTGTCGACGGACGCACGATCAACGACCTCCACCCCTCGAAGCGCGACATCGCCATGGTGTTCCAGAGCTATGCGCTCTATCCGAACATGACCGTTGCGGGAAACATTGCCTTCGGCATGGAGATGCGCGGCGTGCCGGCCCAGGAGCGCCAGAAGGCGATCGACAAGGTGGCGAAGGTGCTGCAGATCGGCCACCTCCTGCAGCGCAAGCCGAGCCAGCTTTCCGGCGGCCAGCGTCAGCGCGTCGCCATGGGCCGGGCGCTGGTGCGCGACCCCAAGCTGTTTCTCTTCGACGAGCCGCTCTCCAATCTCGACGCCAAGCTGCGCGTCGACATGCGCATCGAGATCAAGCGGCTGCACGCAACCACCGGCACCACGATCGTCTACGTCACCCACGACCAGATCGAAGCGATGACGCTGGCCACCAAGATTGCGGTGATGCGCGACGGCGAGGTGCAGCAGTTCGGCACGCCTGCCGAAATCTACAACAACCCGACCAACCTGTTCGTCGCCGACTTCATGGGCTCGCCGGCGATGAACCTGATCCCGGCGACGATCGGCGGCAATGGCAATGCGCTTTCCGTGGTGCTGCAGCGCGAGGCGCGCGAGCCGATCTCGCTGCCGCTGGCCGATGCGCCGACTGGTCTGTCGGCATTCCACGACAAGCCGATCATTTTTGGCGTCCGTCCCGAGGCCCTGACCGATCCTGAAGGAGCCGAACGCAACGCATCGAACATCGCCACCGCCGACTGTCACATCGAGGTTGTGGAACCGGCCGGCTCCGACACCTTCGCCGTCACCAATCTCGGCGGCAAGGCGGTGGTGGCGCGTCTGCGCGCCGACGCCAACATCCAGCCGGGCACGGTCACGCCGCTTGCCTTCAATCTGACCAAGGCGGTGTTCTTCGATCCGGCGACCGAGAACCGCATCCTCTGACAGCCATGACAAACCCGGACATCGTCATTATCGGCTCCGGCATCGGCGGCGCCACGATCGCTTCCGGCCTTGCCGGCAGTGGCGCCTCGATCCTGATGCTGGAGCGCGGCGAACTATTGCCGGCGACGCCGCACACGCGCGACACGCGCGCCATCTTCGTCGACGGCCACTACCGGCCGAAGGAGATGTGGCGCGAGGCCGGGGGTGCTGCGTTCAATCCCGGCAATTATTACTATGTCGGCGGCAATTCGAAATTCTATGGCGCGGTGCTGATCCGCTACCGCAGGGAAGACTTTTCCGTCATGGAACACTATGGCGGCGTCTCGCCGGCCTGGCCGTTCTCCTATGAGGAATTCGAGCCCTGGTATTCCAGGGCCGAGCAGCTTTTTCGCGTGCGCGGCGCACTCGGCGAAGACCCGACCGAACCGTTCCACTCGATCCCCTACCCCTTCGGGCCGGTGCCGGACGAGCCGCCGATCGCCCGCGCCCGCGCCGAACTCATGGGCCTCGGCCTGCATCCGGCATCGCTGCCGCTCGGCGTCGACATCGATGCCTGGCTAAAGGACGGCAAGACAGGCTGGGACGCGTTTCCCAACACCGGGACCGGCAAGGTCGACGCCCAATCGGGGCCGCTGACAGCGGCACTTGCCGACCCGAACATCAGGCTCGAGACCGGTGCTCATGTCGAATACCTCGAAGCCTCACCGGAAGCCAGGACGATCGCCGCCATTCATTATCGCCAGAATGGCATACTGACGAAAGTGACGCCGAAACTGGTCATCCTCTCGGCCGGCGCGGTCAATTCCGCCGCCATCCTGCTGCGTTCGCCGTCCCCGAACGGAAACGGCCTTGCCAACCGCTCCGACCAGGTCGGCCGCAACTTCATGAACCACAATTCGAGCGCCATGCTGGCGATCGATCCGCGCCGCAGGAACACCTCCGTCTACCAGAAGACGCTGATGCTCAACGACTACTATCTATCCGACGGCAAGGGCGGCAAGCCGCTCGGCAACGTCCAGCTTCTCGGCAAGATCGACGGTCATATCCTGAGGGCCAACGTCAAGCTTGCACCCAAATTCGCGCTGGACTTCATGGCCGGCCACGCCGTCGACTGGTATCTGATGTGCGAGGACCTGCCAGACCCCGAAAGCCGCATCATGGTCGACGGCAAGGACATCGTCATGCAGTGGCGGCGCTCCAACATGCAGTCACTCGACGGGCTGACCAAGGTGATGCGTGAAAACTTCCGCGCCTGCGGCTATCCGATCGTCCTGTCGCGGCCTTTCGACAAGCGCACGCCTTCGCACCAGTGCGGCACGGTCAAGATGGGCGACGATCCGGCAACCTCGCCGCTCGACCCGTTCTGCCGCTCGTTCGACCACAGGAACCTGTTTGTCGTCGACGCTGGCTTCCTGCCGAACTCGGCCGCGGTCAATCCGGCGCTGTCGATCGCCGCACAAGCGCTGCGCGTTGCCGACCACATCCGCAAGACGGAGCTAGTCGCATGAGCCGTCCGGCAGCCATCATCACCGGCGGCGCGCGCGGCATCGGCCTTGCCTGCGCCGAAGCGCTGGCCGATGCGGGCTTCGATATGCTTGTCGTGGACCTTGCCGAGAAAGCCGGCGACGGGCTTGCCGCTGACATCACCGCCCGCGGTGCGAAATTCGCCTACCATTGCGGCGACATCGCCGATCTCGACCGCCATGCAGCATTGGTCGATGCCGCGACAAGCGCCTTCGGCCGCATCGACTGCCTGGTCAACAATGCCGGCATCGGCGCTGTGGTACGCGGCGACCTGCTGGAATTGAAACCGGAAAATTTCGACCGGATCCTCACCATCAATCTGCGCGGCACCGTCTTCCTCAGCCAGGCCGTTGCCAGGGCGATGCTTGCGGCGCCGGCTGATCACCCAAAATCGATCATCACCATCACCTCAGTCAGCGCCGAAATGGCCTCGCCGGAACGTGCCGACTACTGCATCTCCAAGGCCGGACTTTCGATGTGGGTGAAAGCCCTGGCGCTGCGCCTCGCCGCCGAAAACATCGGCGTGTTCGAGGTGCGGCCGGGCATCATCCGCACCGACATGACGTCAGGGGTAATGGCCAAATACGACGCGCTGATCGACGGCGGGCTGGTGCCGGCAAAGCGCTGGGGCGAAGCCGCCGATGTCGGCGCCGCCGTTGCCGCACTCGCCGGCGGCAAGCTCGGCTTTTCGACCGGCTCGATCATCAATGTCGACGGCGCGCTGTCGGTGCCGAGACTGTGAACAGGTGACGCCATGACCGACTACATCATCGTCGGCGCCGGCCCGGCCGGCTGCGTCCTGGCCAACCGGCTGAGCGAAGATCCGTCGCATCAGGTGCTGCTGCTCGAGGCCGGCGGCAAGGACTGGCATCCGCTGATCCACATGCCGGCCGGCTTCGCCAAGATGACCAAGGGCATCGCCGCCTGGGGCTGGTCGACCGTGCCGCAAAAGCACATGAAGGACCGCGTCTTCCGGTACACGCAGGCCAAGGTGATCGGCGGCGGTTCCTCCATCAACGCCCAGATCTACACGCGCGGCAATGCCCGCGACTACGACGCCTGGGAGAAGCAAGAGGGCCTTGCCGGCTGGGGCTATCGCGACGTGCTGCCCTATTTTAAGCGGGCCGAGAACAACCAGCGCTACGCCAACGATTTTCACGGCGACCAGGGTCCGCTCGGCGTGTCGAACCCGATTGCGGCGCTGCCGATCTGCGAGGCTTATTTCCGCGCCGGACAGGAGATGGGCATTCCCTTCAATCCGGACTTCAACGGGGTAGCCCAGGAAGGCGTCGGTTATTATCAATTGACCCAGAAGGACGCGAGACGCTCCTCTGCTTCGGTCGCCTATCTCAGGCCGATCCGCGCACGAAAAAACCTGACCGTCAGGACCGATGTGCTGGTCACGCGCATCGTCATCGACAAGGGCCGCGCCGTCGGTGTCGAGATCGTCGGCAGGCCGGGCGGCGAGAAGAAAACCCTGCG
This sequence comes from Mesorhizobium sp. WSM4837, assembly GCF_055811435.1. Classification (NCBI taxonomy): domain Bacteria; kingdom Pseudomonadati; phylum Pseudomonadota; class Alphaproteobacteria; order Hyphomicrobiales; family Phyllobacteriaceae; genus Mesorhizobium; species Mesorhizobium sp. WSM4837. The sequence goes on along the minus strand of NZ_JBVVQE010000066.1, from coordinate 18,423 downwards.
CGCCGAGCGCGAAGTGATCGTCTCGTCCGGCGCCATCGGCTCGCCGAAGCTGCTGATGCAGTCGGGCATCGGCCCGGCCGACCATCTGAAGTCGGTCGGCGTGACGCCGGTGCACGACCTGCCCGGCGTCGGCTCCAACCTGCAGGATCATCTCGACCTGTTCGTCATTGCCGAATGCACCGGCGACCACACCTACGACAACTACGCCAAGCTGCACCGGACGGTGTGGGCCGGCCTGCAGTACCTGCTGTTGAAAAATGGTCCGGTTGCCTCCAGCCTGTTCGAGACCGGCGGCTTCTGGTACGCCGACCCGACCGCCGCCTCGCCCGATATCCAGCTGCATCTCGGCCTCGGCTCCGGCATCGAGGCCGGTGTCGAAAAACTGAAAAATCCGGGCGTGACGCTGAACTCGGCCTTCCTGCGCCCTCGATCGCGCGGCACGGTCCGGCTGAACAGCGCCGACCCCGCCGACCACCCGCTGATCGACCCGAACTACTGGTCCGATCCCTACGACCGCGACATGTCGATCAAGGGCCTCAGGCTGGCACGCGAGATCATGCGGCAGAAAGCGCTGGCCCCCTACGTGCTGCGCGAGGTGCTGCCGGGACCGACACTCACCAGTGACGACGAGCTGTTCGACTATGCCTGCCGCAGTTCCAAGACCGACCACCACCCTGTCGGCACCTGCCGCATGGGTCATGATGCGATGAGCGTGGTGACGCCCGATCTCAGGCTGCGTGGTATCGAGGGCTTGCGCGTCTGCGACGCGTCGGTGATGCCGCGCATCCCATCCTCCAACACCAATGCGCCAACCATCATGGTCGGCGAAAAAGGCGCCGATCTGATCCTTGGCCGCGTCCCGCTGCCGCCGGCCGTGTTTTCCACCAACCAAGCGGCATGAGATTCCAAGAATGATCAGGCATTGTGTTTTAGCTCGATTCCGCAATGACATCACCGACGAAGAGCGCGCGGCAATCCATGCCGATCTTGAGGCGCTGCGGCGGGTGATCGACGGTATGGGCAAGGTCGAATTCAGCGCCAATGTCAGCCCAGAACCGTTCGCGCGCGGCTTCACGCACGGCTTCACCATCGACTTCCGCGATGCCGCCGCACGCGACGCCTATCTGGTGCATGAGGCTCACAGCCGAGCCGGCGCTGGGCTGGTCGCGGCGCTTGAAGGCGGAACCGACGGGCTGATGGTGTTCGACCTCGAGATAGGCGCTTAATGCATGTCGCGCAAAGGTGTGCAGCGGTTTTGCGTTAACGGCATGCATAAAACAACAATCTAAAGCGCGTCGCGTGAGGTCGGTCGAACGCGACGCGCTTTAGCCTATCCAAGCCTCAGCGCGACGACGCCGGCAACAATGCTGAGCACGGCGGCACCGCGCCACGCCGTCATCTTCTCGCCGAGCGCAAACACCGAGATCATCATGGCGAACAGGATCGAGGTTTCGCGCAGCGCCGCGACCGAGGCGATCGGCGCCTTGGTCATCGCCCACATCACGATCCAGTAGGCAGCGCCGCTGAGCACGCCGGTGTACACGCCCGCCTTCCAGTCGCGCGCCAGGACCGGCAGCGCCTTTGGTCCGCGGAAGATCAGGCACAGCACCAGCGCCCACAGCGCATCGCAGACGAACAGCCATGCGGCATAGCTCGACGCCGTCGCGGCCAGCCGCGCGCCGCTGCCGTCGGACAGCGTATAGCCGGCAATGAAGATCGAGGTGCCCAGCGCAAAGCCGACGGCGCGCAGGTTCAGCCTTTCCAGATGCGCGCCGCCGCGAAACGACAGCACCAGCGTCCCGGCCGACAAGAGAACAATGCCGACAATGGCGAGCGGCGCCGGAACTTCGGCGACGACCACAATGCCGCCAAGTGCAGCCAGCAGCGGTGCCGTGCCGCGCGCCAGCGGATAGGTCTGGGCGAAATCGCCGGCCTTGTAGGCGCCTATCAGGAACGTCCTGTAACCCATGTGGAAGATCACCGAGGCGATGATGTACGGCCACACTTCCGCTTTCGGCACCTCGACAAATGGCAGCGCCAGAAGCGCCACGGCGCCCATGCCGAGCGTCATCAGCGTGATCGACAGGAAGCGGTCGAGATGGACCTTGACCACCGCGTTCCAGATCGCGTGCATGGCGGCGGCAGCAAGCACCGCGAAGAAGACGGACAAGGTCATCGGCGGCTCATGCGCCTTCGGCCCCCGTCGCGAACGGCGTTTCCAGGTCGATGTCGACCCGCAGCGGAAAATGGTCGGAGGCGATTTCGCCGATATCGGCACTGGCCGAGCGCACCCGTCCCGCCAACATGCCACCGACGAAGCAGTGGTCGAGCCGTCGCTTTGCCAGCCTGCCGTCGATGGTTTTCACATGGGTGTGGAAATCCGCCGTCGGTTCGCCGGCGACGGCGGCGGCATCGACAAAACCGTTGAGATAGGCAGCACCGCGATGGTACGGCGTGCTGCAGACGATGCGCCGGTACTCGGCGCTGCCCGGCTCCATGTTGAAATCGCCCATCCAGATCGCCGCCAGCGGGTTTTCCGGCTCCGGCTCGCCATTGCTCCAGTTGCGCACGGGCTCATCGTCGGCGCCGCTCCACGGGCCGCCCTCGGACGGCGCGCGGCGATGCTCGGCGAGCAGATAGTCGATCTGCTCCAGCCGCTCTTCGGCGGCGATATGCGCCAGATGCAGCGACAGCACCCGCACCGGACCGGCAGGGGTGTGGATCATGCATTCGAGCGCTGCGTTGCGGGTGTTGAGCGGACGCACGGTGCGGCGCAGCGGCAGCGTGTGCAGGCGCGACCAAACGATCGGCAGCCTGGACAGGAGCATGGTGCCGAATTGCCGCCGACGGTTGACGATGCGGCCGTCACGCCGTTCGCTGGCGTCCATGTCGAAGGCCGGCCCATAAACCCAATAATGTTCGGGCAGCAGTCGCGAAAGAAGTTCCGGCTGGTCGTCCTCGTTGCTGCGCAGCCAGTGCCGTTCCACCTCCTGCAAGGCGATGATGTCGGCGCCGGCGACGATCCTGGCGCAGCGCGAGAGATCGTAGCGACCGTCGCCGCCGAACCCGTACTGGATGTTGTAGCTGACCAGCTTCATTGCTTACCCGGCTCAATTCCCTGAAAGCAGTAGCCGTTGGGCTGATCGGCTGCAATGTGCAGCCGGATGTTCAAACAAAGAGATAGAGCGGCGGTACGATTCGATTTGAAAGCCCGCCGCTCTAAGTCGTCAACGGCTGGAATCGTCCGGGCGGAGAAGCGGCCAATTCCGACCAGTCGATTTCCTCCTCCAGGCGATGATACGCTTCGTCGCCGATCGTTCCGTCGATGCGCAATTGCTCCAGCGCGTCACGCTGGCTCTTGATGGCATAGAGGCGCAACCTGTCGTACTCGGTTGCAGCCTGGGCGTCGTCAGGATTTTCGGCGATCACGCGCTGCGCGGCAAATTGCTCGCGGACCACGGCCGCGGCATTCGATGTCTTGCCGCTCAACACGTCCAGCGCTGCCTGCATGATGGCGACGCGTGCCTGCGCGACCTCGCGGTCGACAGTTTCGTCCGGATCGAGACGAAGCAAGCGCAGCAGCGGCTTCAGGCTGATGCCTTGCAGCACCAGGGTGCCGAGCACGACTGAGAAAGCGGCGAGCACAATCGGGTCGCGGCCGGGAAAGTCAGCCGGCAAGGCAAACGCTGCCGCAAGCGTAACCAGACCGCGCATGCCGCACCAGCCGATCAGCACGCCGCCGCGAAACGACGGCGCCTCGGCCTGCCGGTCCGCGTCACCGAAGCTGGCAAGCCACCTCATGATCGCACCGCATCCCAGCACCCAGACGAGGCGCGAGACGACGACGACAGCCAGCACGGCTGCGGCGAAGACGAACGCTTCGATCTGCCCCTGCTCGGCAAGCCGGCCGACGATCGACCGTGCCTGAAGTCCCATCAGGACGAAGGCCAGCACGTTGAGCACGAACACCGCCGTCTCCCAGACCGAGTAGGAGCTGACGCGATTTCTGGCCGGCATGCGGCGCGGCGCGGTACGTGCGATGGTCATGGCATAGACGACGATCGTTATGATGGCGGAGAGCCCGATCCTGTCGGCCAGGATCCAGACGCCGAACGTCCCGGCAAATTGCACCACCGTGCCACTTGCAGGATCTCTGATGCGACTGAGGGTGACGAGAGACAATCGGCCGAGCACATAGCCCGCGGCGAGGCTGCCGACTGTCGACAGCAAGATCATCGGAACCGCGCTGCTCAGCAGGATGGAGCCGGCAGTTGCGGAAACCGCCATGCGGTAGATCAGCAGTGCCGTGGCGTCGTTGAGCAGGCTTTCGCCTTGCAGGATCGTGGTGACGCGGTGCGGCACCTTGAACTGTCCAAGCACGGCCGACGCCGCCACGGCATCGGGCGGCGCCACGATCGCGCCAAGGGCAATGGCCGCAGCGATCGGCAGGCTTGCCATTGTCCATCCGACGAACGCCACGACAGCGGTGGTGAAAACGACGGCGCCCAGTGCCAGCAGGACAAGCGGCAGCCTGTAGCGATTGAGATCGCGCAGCGACGTGTCGTAGGCCGCGTCGAGAAGCACCGGCGCGATGAACAAGGCGAGCGCCAGTTCGGGATCGATCTCGATGGTCGGCGCAAACGGCAAGAAGGCGATGCCCGCGCCTGCCAGCGCCAGCAACGACGGATAGGGAACCTGGAGACGCCGCGACAACGCCGTCAGCGCGACGGCGATCAGCAGGAGAACAAGGGTCAGCTCGAAAAGCGCCATGCCTCATCGTAGCGGTGAAGCCGGGCGATTGGCACTGCAAAAACGGCGATGGCTCGGCTGGTGAATGGTGAATGGTGAATGGTGAATGGTGAATGGTGAATGGTGAATGGTCGGTTGCAAAGAAATTTCGCCGCGTAAAGTGCCTTCTTGCTACTCACTATTCACTATACACCATTTCACCATTCACTCTTCCCCTAATGCAGCACCAGCATGTCGCCCGACGAGAACGAAATCTCGGCCTTCTCGCCGACAGCGGGCGGCGGCGCGGCCGGGCTGTTGAACGTGTCGAGCGACACCGTGCTGCCGCCGATGCCGACGCGAACCCGGATGACCGAGCCGAGGAAGTGCACTTCGGTGATCTCGCCCGAAAGACTGGAGTCGCGGCCGGGATGGCGGCCGAGCGAAATCGCCTCGGGCCGCAGCGCCAACGACAGCGTGTCGCCGGACTTGGAGCCGTTCAGCTTTCCCTGCAGCGAGACCTCTTGCGAATTGACGCGCACCTTGCCCGAGGCTGCATCGGTGACGGTGCCTTCGAGCACGTTCAGCGTGCCGACGAAATTGGCGACGAACTTGGTTGCCGGCCGGTTGTAGATCTCGAACGGCGTGCCGACCTGCTCGGCCTTGCCGCCATACATGACGGCGATGCGGTCGGAGATCGACAGCGCCTCTTCCTGGTCGTGGGTGACGAAGATTGTGGTGATGCCGAGCCTCTTCTGGATCGAGCGGATTTCCTCGCGCAGCGACACGCGCACCTTGGCGTCGAGCGCCGATAACGGCTCGTCGAGCAGCAGGAGCTTCGGCTTCGGCGCAATCGCCCGCGCCAGCGCGATACGCTGCTGCTGGCCGCCGGAGAGCTGATAGGGATAACGGTCGCCCATCTGCGGCAGCTTGATGAGGTCGAGCATCTCGGCAACGCGCCTGTCGGCATCGGCCTTTGGCATGCCCGCGACCTTAAGCCCGAAGCCGATGTTTTGCGCCACGGTCAGGTTGGGAAACAGAGCATAGGCCTGGAACACCATGCCGACATTGCGCTGGTTGGGTTTGAGCCGGGTGATATCCTTGCCGGCCACGACGATCTTGCCGGCGCTCGGCTCCTCGAAGCCGGCGACCATACGCAGCACCGTCGTCTTGCCGCAGCCCGACGGCCCGAGGAAGGAGACGAATTCGCCCGGCTCGACGTCGAGGTTGAAATCCTGGACGACGGTGGTGGCGCCGAAGGATTTTCGAACCTGCTGGATGGAGAGGAATGGCTCGGCCATGGCTTTTCTTTCGGTCAGTACTTTTTCGATCAGTTTGGCCGGTTCGCCGATCGCGGCGCAAAACGCGACAGGATCTGGATCAGCGACATGCAGCCCCAGGTAATGGCGAAGGCGATGATGGCAAGTGCCGCCGGCTCATAGGCGCGATTGGCGCCGATGTTCTGCAGGTAGGGACCGAAGGCCGGCCGATTGAGCAGGCTGGCCATGGTGAATTCGCCGAGGACGATAGCGAAGGTAAGGAAGGCGCCCGACAATACCGCGATCAGCACATTGGGCAGAATGACACGGGCGATGATCGTGCCCCAGCCGGCGCCGAGGATCTGCGCCGCTTCCGTCAGCGTGCGCACGTCGATAGTGCGAAGCCCGGTGTCGACGGCGCGGTACATATAGGGCAGCGCCAGCGTCGCATAGCCGATGACCAGCAAGGCGTTGCTGCCCGTGTCGCTCGCCAGGAACGGCAGCGGCGAGTTCGATCCGTACATTCTGATGTAGCCGAAGACGATGACGATGGCGGGGATAACCAGCGGCAGCAGAGTGATGAACTCGACGACCGGTCTCAGTTGCGGCAGCCGTAGCCGGATCCAGTAGGCGGTGGGCACAACAATGAGCACGCCGAGGATGATGGTGAAGATGGCGGCAAGCACCGAATAGCCGAAGGTCGCCTGGAAGCGGGGGTCGCCTAGCACGACCTCGTAGGCGTCGAAGGAATAGACCCCGCGCCGCATGCGCATCGAGAATTCCACGGTCGCGATCAGCGGAATGAAGAAATAGGCCGCGCCCAGCGCGAAGACGACCCAGGCCCAGAAACGTCCGCTCTTCATTTGAGCCACCTTTCGCTGCGCGTCCGGAACCAGATGTAGAAGACGTTGGCGAGGCCGGTGATGACGATCATGCCGAAGGCAATGGCATAGCCGAGATGCGGGTTGTGCAGCACGTCGCCGCGGATCTGTGCGTAAAGCACGATGGGAATGATGTTGAGCGACGAGCCGGTCAGCGCATAGGCGGTGGCGATAGCGCCGAAGGCGTTGGCAAACAGCAGGATGACGGTGCCGAGAAAACTCGGCCATATCACTGGGATGACGACCATGCGCCAGTATTGCGCCGTGGTGGCGCCAAGCGTCGCGGCCGCCTCGCCCCATTCCTTCTTCAGTCCGTCGATCGCCGGCGTGATGATGACCACCATCAGCGGGATCTGGAAATAGACATAGGTCAGCGTCAGGCCCCAGAACGACAGGATGTTGAAGCCGTGGGCGTAAATGTTGAGGCCGAACACGGTGTTCAGGATCACCGTCGCGAGGCCGAGCCGGCCGAGCGTAGCGAGGAACGCAAAGGCTAGCGGCACGCCGGCGAAATTCGAAGCCACGCCGGAAAAGGTCAGCGTCGCCGAACGTATCCAGTTCGGCAGGCCGCCGCGCACGATGGCAATGGCAATGGCCAAACCGGCAAATGCCCCGATGAGCGACGAAGCGAGGCTGATCTTGATCGAGATCCAGTAGGCGGCAAGGATAGTGGGCAGCCTGCAGTTTCCGTCGACCCAGGAGATCCAGGAATCATATTGGCACTGTATGTAGTTCGACAGATTGGGTGGGTCGAAGATACCGACAATGTTGTCGAAGGTGAACGTGCCGGCAGCGTTCTGGAAGGCGCCAAGCACCAGATAGAGTGTGGGCAGGACCAGGAACATGATGGCGAAGATGAAGAACGGCGCCACGCCCAGCCATTGCGTCGGCAGCCGAAACGCGCGCGCCTCGCTGGGCGGCGCCGTCTTCCCGGCAATCGCGTGATCGGAAAGCGAGAGATCGGTCATGCGCCGGCTACCGTCTAATCGCATCGGCCCGAAAATCGAACTCGATTTTCGGAAAGCACGATGCGGAAATTTGAGTTCTAGAGCGTACTTTGTGCGTCCGACGCGCGTCGCTCTAGCGGGAATACCGGGCGGCGGTGAAGCCGCCCGGCGGTTTTCAACCTTACTGAACGTTGGCGCCGACGACGGCGTCCCAGTTCTTGGTGATGACTTCCTTGGCCTTGCCCTGCTCATCGAGCGACGGGAACACCGCGGCCTCATAGGATGCGGCCGGCGGCAGCTTGGCCATCACGTCCTCCGGGATTTTGCCGTTCTTGGCGAGATCGTTGAAGCGGATCGGGTGGCAATAGCCCTTCAGCCAGCCAATCTGGCCTTCGTCGGAATAGAGATATTCCAGCCAGAGCTTGGCAGCGTTCGGATGCGGCGCGTAGGCGCTGATCGCCTGCACGTAGACGCCCGCGACGACACCGGTCTTCGGCACGACGACGTCGACCGGCGGATTGCCTTTCAGCGTGTCGCGGCCGGCAAGCGCGTTGTAGTCCCAGTTGATCAGGATCGGTGTCTGACCCTGTGCAAGCGTCGCCGGCTTGCCGATGACCGGAACGAAATTGCCGGCGGCATTGAGCTTCTTGAAGAACTCGAGGCCGGCAGTACCTGCGGCTTCACCGGCCGCGGCGCCGCTTGAAAGACCAGCGGCGTAGACCGCCTGGATTGCCTGATTCGAGGCGCGTGGATCACCGGCGAGCGCGACGGCGTTGGCGTATTCCGGCTTAAGAAGATCGGCCCAATCAGTCGGCACTTCCTTGACCAGATCCTTGTTCACCATCATCGCCAGCACGCCGTAATAGTCGCCGGTCCAGTAGCCTTCGGGATCCTTGGCGCTGTCGGGGATCGTGTCCCAGGTCGACACCTTGTAGGGTTGAATCAGGCCGTCGGCCTTGGCGGTCGGGCCGAAGGACAGGCCGACGTCGATGACGTCGGGCGCCTGCGGGCCCTTATTGTCCTTGTTGGCCTTGATCGCCTCGATCTCGTCGCCGGAGCCGGCATCGGGGTTGAGCTCGTTTACAGTGATTTCCGGATATTTCGCCTTGAATCCGGCGATCACCGCGCCATAGCCGCACCAGTCATGCGGCAGCGCTATGGTGGTGAGCTGGCCTTCCGCCTTGGCGGCGGCGACCAGTTCATCCATGGATTGCGCCGACGAGATGGCAGAGGTCGCCATCAGGGCGACGGCCGTAAGGGAAAGCACTTTTCCCGTGAATTTGAACATGTGTTCTCTCCGTTGAACTGACGCCGTTTGGACGCCTGCGATGCGGTATCGTTTTCGTGTGACGGCCCGATGAATGGTTTGTGAAAGCGATGCCCTGCAGTATGAAAAAGTAAACTCTTTTTAACCGGCTGTAGCAATCGCTTCACGACTATTTTTCCGGCTAATAAGTTTCGGTCTTGCCTTTCATCTTTCCCCCTTTCTTTGCCTTTGTTTCCCAAATCGATCTCCGGCGCGAATACTGTCTCAGACAGTGCCGGCAATGGCGTTGTCGAGCAGCGTCAGCGCCGCCTTCCTGGTTAGCTTGACCGGGTTGCCGCCGGCGGTCGGATCGACCACCGCCATGTCGGCGATCAGGCCCCTGCGCTTCTTGTCCATGTCGAGCCCGTTGATCAGGCTCGGCAGCGCGTGCGGCACCTTCAATTCTTTGCGCAGCTTGATGACGGCCTTGGCGAAACCGTCGAAGCCGCCCTTGATGCCGCAATAAGCCGCGAGCCGGGTGATGCGCGCCTCGATTGCATCGCGGTTGAAGGCCAGCACGTAAGGCATGAACACGGCGTTGGTCATGCCGTGATGAGTGTCGTAGAGCGCGCCGATCGGATGCGACAGCGAGTGGATGGCGCCCAGCCCTTTCTGGAAGGCGGCAGCACCCATCGCTGCCGCGCTCATCATGTGGGCGCGGGCGACGAGATCCTTGCCGTTGGCATAGGCTTTCGGCAGGTTTTCCAAGACGAGCCGCACGCCTTCGACGGCGATGCCATCGGCCATCGGATGATACCCCGGCGCGCAATATGCTTCGAGGCAGTGAGCAAGTGCATCCATGCCCGTGCCGGCGGTGATAAAGCCGGGCATGCCGACCGACAGTTCCGGATCGGCGATGACGATCGCCGGCAAAAGTTTCGGATGGAAGATGACCTTCTTGGTGTGGCTCGCTTCATTGGTGATGACGCCGGCGCGGCCGACCTCCGAGCCGGTGCCGGCCGTGGTCGGCACCGCGACGATCGGTGCGATCGCGTCGGAGTTGGCGCGCGTCCACCAGTCGCCGATATCCTCGAAATCCCAGACCGGCCGCGTCTGGCCGGCCTGGAAGGCGATCAGCTTGCCGAGGTCGAGCGCCGAGCCGCCGCCGAAGGCGATGACGCCGTCATGCTTGCCTTTCTTGAACACGGCAATGCCGGCGGTCAGGTTGGAGTCCACCGGGTTCGGCTTGACCTCGGAAAACACGCCATAGGGCACCTTGGCGTCGTCGAGGATCTTCAACGTAGAAGCGACGACCGGCAGCTTGGCCAGCCCTGGATCGGTGACGAACAGCGGCCGCTTGATGCCGGTGGCATCAAGCACATCAGGCAATTCCTTGATGCGCCCCGCGCCGAAGCGCACGGTTGTCGGATAGTTCCATTTGGAAATCAATTTTGTCATTTCTGTCTTTCGAAAAAATCAGATGGCTTCACGCAGATGATATGATTTCGGCCTCGTCAGATTGTCGTAGCCGATGGCCGAGAGTGCGGCGCCCTTGCCAGTGTCCTTGACGCCGGTCCAGACCAGCGCCGGGTCGAGATAGTCGCAGCGGTTCATGAAAACGGAGCCGGTCTCGACGCGATCACCGATCGCCGCCGCATGGTCGGTGTCGCGCGTCCAGATCGAGGCCGTCAGCCCGTAGGGGCTGTCGTTCATCAGCGCGATCGCCTCCTCGTCGTTGCGCACCTTCATGATGCCGACGATTGGCCCAAAGCTCTCCTCGCGCATGACACTCATCTGGTGATCGACCCCGGTCAGCACTTCAGGCGCCAGATAGGGCGAGCCTTGCTCGTCATTGGCCAGCTTCATGTTGATGTGCGCCCTGGCACCCTTGCGCAGCGCCTCGGCCTTCTGCTCGCGGATCAGGTCGGCAAAGCGCGCCTGTGCCATCGGTCCCATCGTCGTCGCCTGGTCGAGCGGGTTACCGACGACGTAGTTCCTGGTTTCGGCGATGAAGCCTTCGACGAACTCGTCATAGACCTTCTCGTGGATATAGACGCGCTCGATGCCACAGCAACACTGGCCGGAATTGTAGAAGGCGCCGTCGACCAGGTTGGCGACGGCGTGGTCCATCTTGGCATCGGCCAGGACATAGGCCGGATCCTTGCCGCCGAGTTCAAGGCCGAGCGTCATGAAGGTGCCCGCTGCGGCCTTTTCGATGGCGCGGCCGCCGGCGACCGAGCCGGTGAAATTGACATGGTCGATCTTGCCCGAGCCGAGCAGTCTTTCGGTCTGCGCATGGTTCAAGACGAGGTTCTGGAACAGACCCTTGGGCAGGCCTGCCTTGTCGAACGCCTGTTGAAAGCGGTCGCCGACCAGCAGCGTCTGCGCCGCATGCTTGAGGATGACGGCGCTGCCGGCCATCAGCGCCGGCACGATGGTGTTGACGGCGGTGAGATAGGGGTAGTTCCACGGCGCGATCACCATGACCACGCCGAGCGGCACCTTCTTCACATAGCGGCGAAACCCGTCCTTCGGATTGGAGGCCATCACCGGCTTGAGTGCCGCTTCGGCGATCTCGACCATATAGCTGGTGCGTTCCCTGACGCCGCCGAACTCGCCGCCATAGCGCACCGGGCGGCCCATCTGCCAGGCGATCTCCGGCACGATCTCGTCGGTCATGGCGACCAGCGCTTCCAGCATGCCGAGCATGTACTTGCCGCGCTCGACGATCGGCGTCTCAGCCCATTTCTCCTGCGCCGCCTTGGCACGCTCGACCGCCGCATTGATCGCCTGGTCCGTGGCCACAGGCCGCTCGGCATAGATCGAACCATCGACGGGAGATTTTATCTTGACCGTTTCGGTCATTCCTTGGGTCCTCGCAATTTACGACAATCTCGGTTTTGAGCCGCCCGCCCGTCCGGCAGCAAAGCTGAACGGCGACGCTGGCGTAGTTTAGTACCGCTCAAACCCCCTGTGCAGTTCCCAATCGGTAATGCGGCGGTCGTATTCGAACTGCTCCCAGTGCGCCGTATGGACATAATGCTCGAGCACGCCGTCGCCGAGCGCCTGCTTCAGCATCTCCGATTTTGCCAGCGTCTCGGTGGCGTCACGCAGGGTCTTCGGAATTTCCGGCAGCTGCGAGGCTTGATAGGCATCGCCGACGAAGGGTTTTTGCAGTTCAAGCTTTTCGTCGATGCCGGCCAGGCCGGCCGCGATCAGCGCGGCGAAGGCGAGATAGGGGTTGAGATCGGCGCCGCCGATGCGGCATTCCATGCGGATGCCCTTGGTGCCCTCGCCGCACAGGCGGAAACCGGCGGTGCGGTTGTCCTCGCTCCACATGATCTTGGTCGGCGCGAAGGTGCCGGCCTGGAAGCGCTTGTAGGAGTTGACGTAGGGCGCCAGGAACCAGGTGAATTCTCTGGCATATTTGAGCTGGCCCGCCGCCCATTGCTGGCCGAGCGTCGACAGTGTCCATTCGGCCTTTCTGTCGTAAAAAAGCGGCGTCTCGCCGTCGGCGCTCCACAGCGAATTGTGGATATGGCTGGAATTGCCGGCCAGCCCGTAATTGTACTTGGCCATGAACGAAATCGCCTTGCCTTCGGACTCAGCGATTTCCTTGGCGCCGTTCTTCAGGATGACGTGGCGGTCGGCCATCTCGAGCGCCTCGGCATAGCGGACATTGATTTCTTCCTGGCCCGGACCCCACTCGCCCTTGGAGTTCTCGATCGGAATGCCGGCTGCCTGCATCTCGTTGCGCAGCCGGCGCATGACGCCTTCTTCCTTGGTGGTGATGCCGATCTGGTAGTCGCCGATATAGGGCGAGGCTGTGTCGAGGCCCTGCCAGTGCTTCTTGCGGGCGGAATCGTAGGTTTCGCTGAACAGATAGAATTCGAGCTCGGAGGCGAAATAGCCGAGATAGCCGCGCTCGGTCAGCCGCTTGACCTGCTTCTTCAGGATGGCGCGCGGCGAATGCGGCAGGTCGTCATGGGTGTGGTGGTCGAGCACGTCGCAGATCACCACCGCCGTCTTTTCCAGCCATGGAATGCGCCGCAGCGTCGACAGATCCGGCTTCATGACGAAGTCGCCATAGCCTTTCGACCAGCTCGCCGCCTTGTAGCCGGGCACCGGTTCCATATCGATGTCGGCGGCCAGGAGATAGTTGCAGCCATGCGTCTCGTCATGGGCGGAATCGACGAAATACTGTGCCAGGAACCGCTTTCCCGCCAGCCGCCCCTGCATGTCGACAATGCACGCCAGCACGGTGTCGACCTCGCCGCTGGAGACCGCTTTCTTCAACTGATCGAACGAAAAATTTCCGGCCATTTAAAACTCCAGCGTCCAGGTTCGCAAAGCCGCCCGCCGAAGCGGGCGGCCTTGTTCGCAGTCTCAATCAGCCGTAGCGATAGGGCGCCCCGGCCTTCCTCATCGATTCGTTGTACTTCTTGATGATGTCGACGACCTTTGCGCTGCGCTCGCTCTGCGCGGCGATCTCGTCCCAGAACTTTACTGCCTCTTCCTCGACCTTCGACCATTCCGCATCCGGAATGGTGGTGAGCTCAAGCTTGCCGGTGTTGCGGTAGTTGGCTTCGCCAGCCCAGTACCAATGCTGGCGATAGTAGTGTGAGGCATCGATTGCCAGGCGGAAGAGCTGCTGCAGATGCTCGGGCACAGCCTTCCACTTCCCGGTATTGACGAAGTAGGAGCCGGCCCAAGCGCCCGACAGCGGGTTCGTTAGGTAGTATTTCAGCGCGTCGGCCCAGCCCACGGTATGCATCTCTGTGATGCCGCACCAGCACACACCGTCGAGTTCTCCGGTCTGCATGGCGGGTTGCACGTCCTCGTAGGGAAGCGACACCGGCACCACTCCGAAGCGCGACAGGAACTGGCCGCCGGTAGGGAAGGTGTAGACGCGCAAGCCCTGCAGGTCGGCGAGGGACTTGATCGGCTTCGTCGTGCCGAAGTTGCAGGGGTCCCAGGCGCCGGTGGAGAGCCATGTCACGTCGGGAATCTCGGCATAGGCCTCTTCCCAGATCTCCTTCAGACCGTGCCAGTGCCACAGCGCCGGCACATCGAGGGAATAACGCGCGGCGAGCGGGAAATAAGCGCCGAACACCTTGACGTCGACCGGAGCGGCGGCCGAATCGTCGTCGCTCTGGGCCGCATCGATCGTGCCCGACTGGACAGCACGAAACAGCTCGCCATGCGGGACGAGTTGATCTGCGGTGTAGAGCTCGATCACCATCTCGCCATTGGCGGCTTTGTTGAACCAGTCGATCGAGTTCTTGATGACGTGCTCGGCCAAGGCCGGACCGGCATAGGTCTGCAGGCGCCATGTTATCGGGCTCTGTGCCTTGACGTAGGGCATGGCCAGCGTGGACGCACCGACCGCGCCCGCGGTCGTCAATCCCGCTTTTCGCAGGAAATCGCGTTTGTTTATTTTTCTTGTTTGCTCAGTCATCGTTCCGTTCTCCTCTTCGACACTCCTGCATGCGTGCAGGTCCACTATTTCCTGGGAAGCTCATTCTTCCTCTTTTGGTTCTTTCCTCGACGCATCACCCATTTCCAGTTGCCTATCGTCCCGAATAGAGGCTTGGCAGCCACAGCGCGATCTGCGGGAAAATCATGATGATGATCAGCGACAGCACCATCAGGAAGAAGAATGGCACGATGGAGCGATAGATGTCGGCCAACGTGATCTCGGGCGGCGCCATTGCGCGCATCAGGAACAGATTATAGCCGAAGGGCGGTGTGATGTACGCGATCTGGCAGGTGATCGTGTAGAGGATGCCGAACCAGATCGGATTGAAGCCGAGGCTGATAACCAGCGGGATGTAGAGCGGCGCGACGATGACCAGCATCGCGGTGTCGTCGAGAAACATTCCCATGACGATGAAGGAGAGGAGCATCAGCACCAGGATGGTCCACGGGCTGAACTCCCATGTGTCGATCAGCAGCGCCTTGACCGCCTTTACCGCGCCCAGCCCGTCATAGACCGAGCTGAAGCATAGCGCGCCGAGGATGATCCAGAGGAACATGCAACTGATGCCAAGCGTGTTACGCGTAGCCGTCTCGAAGGATTTCCGGTTCAGGTTTCCCGCCCACCAGGCGCCGAGCGTTGCCAGCACCGCCCCCACGACCGAGCTTTCCACGAGGCTCGTCACTCCGGTCATGAACATGCCCATCATGACGCCGAAAATGGCAATCGGCAGCAGACCTTCCCTGAGCAGGGCGAACTTTTCGGCGCGAGTGATCAGCGCGCGCTCATCGGCCGGCAGCGCCGGGCCGGCTTCCGGCTGGATGAGACAGCGTAGATAGACATAGACGCCGAAGATCAGCGCCATCAGCAGGCCAGGGCCAACCCCGGCCAGCCAAAGGTCCAGCACCGGCTGCCGGGCGATCATGGCGTAGAGCACCAGGACGACGCTCGGCGGTATCAGGATACCGAGCGAGGAACCTGCCTGGATGACACCGGTGACCATCGACTTGTCGTAGCCGTGGCGCAGCAACTGCGGCAGAGCGATCGTCGCGCCGATCGCCATGCCGGCCACCGACAGGCCGTTGAGCGCGGCAACCAGCACCATCAGGCCGATCGTGCCCAGCGCCAGCCCACCGCGCACCGGCCCGAACCAGACGTGGAACATCCGGTAGAGGTCTCCCGCCAGGCCGGATTCCGACAGCATGTAGCCCATGAAGATGAAGAAGGGCACGGTGATCAGCGGGTACCAGTTCAATACCTGGAAGGAGGCGTTGAAGGGCATCTCGAAGGATCCCTGCCCCCACAGCCACAGGGCCGCCGCCGAACCGACGAAGCCTATGACGCCAAAGACGCGCTGTCCGGTGAAGAGCAGCACCATCATGGTTCCGAACATGAAAAGGGTGATCGCCTCGGAACTCATGCGATCGGCTTCCCGCGGGCAATGGCTACGTCTTTGATGAAGGTCGAGATGCACTGCAGCAACATCAGGAAGACGCCCGTCGTCATCACCACCTTGATCGGCCAGAGCACGGGAGACCAGGCCGAGTAGTTCTTCTGATTGTATTGGATGGCGTAGTTTGTGCTCGACAGGCCACCGCCGAGAAGCACGACCAGGAAGAAGATAACAAAAAGGATGGTGATGGCGTCGGTGATCGCACGCTTCCTTGCATTGAGGCGGCTATAGAAGAGGTCCATCCGCACATGTTGATCGAGTTGCAGGGCATAGGCGCCACCTACCAGATAGTAGGCGGAGAGCAGGAACTGCGACATTTCCAGCACCCAGTTGATCGGCACGCCGAAAATGATCCGCGACAGCGTCGAGTAGAGCAGGATCGCGCCCATGACGAACAGCAGGTACATGGCGACGCGTCCGACGCGATAGTTTATCGCGTCAACGTAGCGGACAAAAAGCTGTGCGGCTTGGGGCAATGGTCTCTTCCTGTCGAATTATCGGATCGGATGGGCCGGGATCGGCCTGCCGCGCCGCGGCAGGGAATCGGGACCCATTGATGGTTCCGGCGTGTGAATGCCAACGAAGATGCCCGCGAGCAGATCCCCCCATTTTCGCTGCCCGGCTCCGTCGGATATTTCGTCGTTGCGGATTTCGATCATCGCGCAGGGTAACCCCCGCGGGCGCGCGTGCCGTTCCAGCGTGAAATAGACGCGGTCGGCCGGCGAATAGGGTTCGTTGACGCCGACTGTGACGCCGGCGAGCCGCTGCAACGCGGCGACAAGCGGCGCTGCCAGCCGACGATCCTCGTCATGGATGACGCCGATGTGCCAGGGCCGGCTCTTGCCGTTGTAGACCGGGTTGAAGGAATGGATTGAAACCAGCCGCGTCTCGAGCCCGCGCGCCAGCCTTGTGTCGATGATGTCAGCGACCGCATCATGAAAGGGTTGCCAGGACAGAGCGATGCGCGCGGTGCGCTGCTTCTGCGACAGGCCGGCATTGCCCGGAATGGCCGTGCTCTCGCTGACCGGCGGCACCAGATCGGGTGCGTCGAGCGGGCGATTGCAGTCGATGACAAGCCGCGAAATGCGAGTCTCGACCAGCGTCGCGTCAAGCGCCTCGGCCATGCGGCGGGCCACCGGCAGCGCGCCGGGATCCCAGGCGATGTGGCGGGAAAGCTCTTCGGCAGCAAGGCCGAGCGTTCCGAATTCCGGCGGCAGGAAGTTGGAGGCGTGGTCGCAGGTCAACACGAAAGGGCTCGATCCGCCGGGGTTCGTCACCCCTACGGTTTCAGGCGATGCAAGGCTGGCGGGCCGTGCTGTCTCCATTATCCTGTCGTCCCCGGGGAGCGCTGTATCGTATGTTACGTATTTTGCCTCATTGCGTCCCTGTGGATGATTTCATACAGTTTGTCAGGCTTTGTCAAACGCGATTTCGGCAAAGCGGCCAAGGGTGGGGAAAAGATGATTTCGAGCATTGCCGAACTGATCTCGGACCGCATCGGCACGATGCCGGCGGGCGAGCGCCGCGCAGCGCAGACGCTGATCGCCAGCTATCCGCTGATCGGTCTGAAGACGGTCGCCGAATTCTCAGCTGCCGCCGGTGTCTCCTCGCCGACCATCCTGCGTTTCGTCGCCCGGCTCGGTTTCCAGAACTACCCGGAGTTCCAGTCGGCGCTGCAGGACGAACTGGCGGCGCAACTGCAGTCGCCGGCGTCGCGCACGCTCAATCCGCCATCGCCGAACGGCGGCACGGTGTCGCCGATGCTGGAGGCGACGCTCGACAACATGCGCGAGACGTTCAGGCACTTGTCTGAAAAGCAGCTTGCCGACATCGTCGCAAAGCTTGCCGACCGACGCGGCAAAACCTTCCTGATCGGCGGCCGCTTCACCGATCCGCTGGCGCGCTACATGGCCGCTCACCTCGCCATCATCCAGCCCAATGTCTTTCACCTCGCCGGACAGGAAAGCGTCTGGCGCGACCGGCTGATCGACATGGGTAAGCGCGACGTGCTGGTGATCTTCGACATCAGGCGCTACCAGGACAGCCTGGTCCGCTTCGCCGAGACGGCGCACCAGCGCGGCGTGCAGATCGTGCTGTTCACCGACCAGTGGCTGTCGCCGATCGCCCGCTTCGCCCGCCATGTCATAGCCGGGCGCACTGCGGTGCCCTCGGCCTGGGACTCCTCGGCGGCCCTTTTCGTCGTGGCCGAAACGCTGATCGGCGCCGTCACCCGGCAGCTCGAGGCCGACGGCGCCAAACGCATCCGCGAGCTGGAAAGCCTGCGGTAGGGAATAGGGACGCGGCCTGAACTCGACCGCATGATCGCTTCCATGCCGGAGAAGGCGGCCAGCAGGCCGCAAACGCAAAACGGCCCGCGTGATGCGGGCCGTTTTGTGGATTTGGTTGCGGGGACAGGATTTGAACCTGTGACCT